>DASQNL010000410.1:0-5417 GCA_035644995.1 Pyrinomonadaceae bacterium
CGAGATCGGGTCGAGGCCGCGCGTAAATTCGGCGAGCGGGATTTCTTCGCCGCGCCGGATGCGTTCGATGAGGCCGAAGTCGGTCGAAGTCAGGAGGCCGATGTTCTGCGAGTTCTGCCCGTAGATTTTTTCGATGGTGCGTGCGATGACGAGTTCCAGCCCGGCGGCGCGCTCGGCGTAGGGCGCGGTCTCGCGCGACGAGCCGCAGCCTTTCGAGAGGCCGGAGACGACCACCTTGAAGCCCCCCTGTTTAACTTCGTCCTTCTGCACGGCGGCCTCGCGCATCCCGACGTAGACGTACTGGCCGAGCGTCTCGTCGTAGTAGAAACAGACCCAGCCGGGCGTGATCTCGTCGGTCGAGATGTTGTTCATCAGCGGGCGTTCGGGGTCGAACGGCAAATCCTCGCCCGCTTCGAGTTGGCGGCGGATGAGCGAAGTGTCGTCGGTCAAAAACAGGATGCGCCCGTCGAACTTGATGCGGTCGGGTAGCTTGGCGATCTTCTCTACAGCGGTCATGCTTACTACTAGGAAATTTAGTGCGGACGAAATAGGAGATGTTTCAGAAAGGAAGATTATAACCGATGGGCGGGGAAAAACTGAGATGGCAGGACAATTTCGGCGCACGCCGATGAAAGACGAACCGCGCGCGGGCGCAAAACGAACGGCTTGTGAACGCGCTATGCGGAGAGACTTGCGATGCCCGCGGCAAGGGCGGGAGACTTTCCCGCCGCCGCGAGAATTAAAACTCGCAGCCCATGGATTTCATTAATTCCCGCGCGCTGTCGGTCGCTTGCTTGCAGGCTTGCGCCAGTTCCGCCCTGTTCTTCTTCGGGTCGGCGGCCTGGTCGCGCCATGACTTGCGCATACGCGCCAGCATGGCCTCCTGCCGCGTCCGCGCTGCCGGCGAGGTCTCTTTGCCGGAGATGCAGGCCGCGTACTTGTCGATATAGTTATCGCATTCGGGGATGCCGATCCGGTCGCCCGCGCCGGCGGTGGAGGTCTGTTCGGGAGAGGCCGGGTCGGCTGCGTTTGTCGCCGTAGCTTCGACGGCGTTGGAATTGCCCGCGTTGGTTGCGTGCGTGGTGTTCGAGTTGGAAGCGACGCCGCAAGCAAGCGACAGGAGCGCGCAAAAGATGGAGATCGTCAGCGTTGCGGAGAGTCTTTTCGGCATCCGGATTATCCTCGGAGTCGAGGCCGTCGAGGGTCGGCCAAACGCGTTAAGAGAGCACGGTAAAGCATGGGCATAGTACACGAAGAAAATCGTCGGCTCTAAGACTTTTCTTCCTCCCACGCCCTTCCGCCCTCGTCCCTCCCCTGTGTTAACATCGCCGCTCGCCTGCGGAACACGCCTTACCGCGCTGAAACCCTTCGTCCTTGAAACGGTGCCGCTTTTCCCATGACCGAATTGATCATCGCCGGACTCGTCCTGTCGTGCCTGCTCTCCGTGGGGGTCATCGCGTATCTCTCGCGCTCGCTCGCCCGCCTGCGGCGCACGCTGGAGGAGGAGGACGCGCGTCGGAAGTTGTTGCCGCCGCCGTCTGACGCGACACCCGCCAGCCCCGGCGCGCGTCTCGAACCGCCGATGCCGGAGACAATGGCGACGCCGGAGACGGCGGAAACTTCCCATGCGGTTCAGGCGGACGACCGGATGCCCGTTTCCGATCCCCTCCCGCCGATTGAAGAGAGGCAAACTTCCGCCGAACCTCCGACCGCGACGGGCGCACCCGATTCGCCGGATGAGACGAACATCTATGCGCTCGCGCAAGCGATGGATGCGCATTACCAGCGGAGTTCGCGCCCGTCCGAGTTGCGGCAGCACGAATGTTTTCGCAAGGGCGTCAAGTTGCTGCTGGGCAATCACTACGCGACGCGCGACCTCATCGAGTTTGCGCGCGATACGAACGTCGTCGTCGCCTGCATCGCGCTCGAAGCGTTGGCCGAACGCCGCGACGAGCCGGACGCGGTCGAGCCGCTGCTCGCGCACATCAACGAGTTCTACTACTGGCCGGGCTATTACGCCCTGCACGCGCTCGACGAGCGCGCCGCCGAACGCCCCGTGCTCGTCCCGCTGCTGCTGCACATCAAAGGCGCGTGGGGCGAATACACCGCGCTGCAATCGCTGCGCGAGTTTGTCGTGAACCGCTCGGCGCGCGGCGAAAGAGAGGCCACCTTCGGCGACGCGCTCCACACGCTCCCGGCCGATCAGCTCGAACTGCTGACCACGGTCTTCGACGATCTCAATGACGTGCTGCCGCCACGTTTGTTGAGCGAGTTTCAGGGTTTGAAAGACTCGCGCGTCGATCTCGATTTTCTGCGCTCGTTCGGGCGCGTGTGGGAGTTCGACGCGGGAGAGGCGGCGGGAGGCGCGGAAGACGCGGATGCGCCGGAGGGCGTGCTGATGCTCGAAGCGGTGCGCGAGCGCGTGCTGGAGATGGAGACGGCGCTCAGGAAAGAGCCGCCGCGTTCGGTGTTGCTGGTGGGCGATTCGGGCGTGGGAAAGACCGCGCTCGTACGCGTGCTCGGGCGTCGGCTGCAACGCGAGCGTTGGGTTATTTTGGAAGCGGCGGCGGCGGACGTGCTGGCCGGGCAGCAATACATCGGCCAACTCGAAGGGCGCGTGCAAACGCTCGTACGCGAAATCGGCGGCAAGCCCGTGCTCTGGGTCGTGCCGAACTTTCACGAACTCGTCTGGGCGGGTCGTCATCAGTACAGCCCTTCGGGCTTGCTCGATCTGTTGCTGCCGCACGTCGAGAGCGGCGCGGTGAAACTGATCGGCGAAACCACTTCGGCGGCGTATGAAAAGTTGATGCAGATGCGCCCGAAGCTGCGCACTTCGTTGGAGACGTGCCGCGTGGACGCGCTCGGCGACGCGGAGACGCTGGAGGTGGCGCGTCGTTGGGCGGCCGAGCGACGCACGGCCGCGGGCACGGCGGAAGGCTCCGGCGCAAACGCCCGCGTTGCGCCGCGCATCTCCGAGCAGACCTTGCAGGAGGCCTTCCAACTCGCCAAACAATATCTCGCCGACAAGGCCGCGCCCGGCAATCTGCTCTTGTTGCTCGACTCCACTCATCGCCGCCTCTTGATCGAGCGCGGCGCGACCGATCAACAGACGAGGGATGCGGCCGGGGCGACCGCCACCACCGGCGAAATGACGCTCGACGATCTGCTGGTGACGCTCTCGCAATTGACGGGTCTGCCCGTGAGCATGCTCGACGACCGCGCGGGGTTAGACCTCGGAGACCTGCGCGGCTTCTTCGAGTCGCGCGTGCTCGGTCAGCCGGAGGCGGTCGAATGTCTCGTCGAACGCGTGGCGATGATCAAGGCGGGCTTGACCGACCCGACGCGCCCGCAGGGCGTCTTCCTCTTCGTCGGCCCGACGGGCACGGGCAAGACCGAGATCGCCAAGACGCTCGCGGAGTTTCTCTTCGGCTCGCCCGAACGCATGATCCGCCTCGACATGAGCGAGTTTCAAACGCCCGACACGCTCGACCGCATCCTCGGCGAACAGCGCGACACGGCGGAGAGCACCGCGCTCGTCAACTCGATTCGCAAGCAGCCGTTCGCGGTCGTCTTGCTCGACGAGTTCGAGAAGGCGCACCCGCAGGTGTGGGACTTGTTCCTGCAAGTTTTCGACGACGGGCGGCTCACCGACCGGCGCGGCAACACGGCCGACTTTCGCCACTGCGTCGTGATCATGACCTCGAACCTCGGCGCGACCCTGCCGCACGGCGCGAGCATCGGTTTTTCGCAGGAGCAGGCGCAGTTCGCGGCGGGCGCGGTTGAGCGCGCCGTGATGCGTGTGTTCCGGCGCGAGTTCGTCAATCGCATTGATCGCGTCGTCGTCTTTCGTCCGCTCGGCCGCAGCATCATGCGCGACCTGTTGCGCAAGGAGTTGAGCGACGTGCTTAGGCGGCGGGGCTTGCGCATGCGCCAGTGGGCGGTCGAGTGGGACGAGTCGGCCATCGATTTTCTGTTGGAGAAGGGCTTCACGGCAGACCTCGGCGCGCGCCCCTTGAAGCGCGCCATCGAGCGTTACCTGCTCTCGCCGCTCGCCCTCACCATCGTCAATCATCAGTTTCCCGAAGGCGATCAATTTCTCTTCATCCACGCGCGCGGCGGCCAATCGCTCGACGTGAAGTTTGTCGACCCCGACGCGGCCGTGGCTTCCGACGCGCCGGAAGCCACGGCCGCGTTCACGGACGACGCGCTCGACGAAGAGGACGGCGCGGGCGCGGGCGAACTCCGGCTCGAATCAATCGTGGCGGACGCGCGCGGCACGCTCGCCGAGGTGCGCTTCCTCCATGCGATTTTCGACGCGCTCGCCGATCAAGTCGAAGCGGACGAGTGGCAGGGGCGAAAAAACGGCGCGCTGCGGGAAACCTCCGCGCCCGGCTTCTGGGATTCACCCGAACGCTTCAGCGTGCTCGGTCTCGCCGAGTACATGGATCGCATCGAGACGGGACTCGACACCGCCGGTTCGCTCCTCAAACGTCTCAGCGGCTCGCGGAAGCCGCGCGACCGTCAACACTTTCCCGCCGACCTCGTCGCGCGCCTCGCGCAGCAACTCTACTTGCTCGATGCGGCCTGTCGCGGCCTCGCCGCCGGACACCCGCGCGACCTCTTCCTGGAGGTGCGCGCCAGTTGCGACGCGGGCGCGGACAACGACCTGTGCAACGATTTCGCGCGCCGCATCAGTGGGATGTATCGCGGCTGGGCGGAAGCGCGACGCATGCGCTTCGAGGTCTTGCAGGAAACTTCCGATGCGTCGAAAGTCGACGCGAGTGCGCCCCTTGCGCCCTATCGAATGCTCGCGGCGATTTCCGGTTTCGCCGCTTACTCGCTCCTGCACGCCGAGACGGGGCTGCACGTGCTGGAAACACCGCAGGATGAAAAGTCTTTCAACCGCGCGCGCGTCCACGTGCGCGTCGTCGCGCAGCCGGACGAACCGGCCGGACGCGAGGCCGATGCCTTGCGCAAACAGGCCGAGCGCGTCCTCGCCGCCGACGCGAACAACTCGCAGCAGATCGTCCGTCGCTACCGGGAAGAACCCTCACCGCTCGTGCGCGACAGCGTGCGCGGCTGGCGCACCGGCAAACTCGAACGCGTTCTCGAAGGCCACTTCGATCTGATGTTTTAATTTGCAGTGGGTGAGATTCGTGAGTATGTCGCTGATCCCGGCGCGGACTGCGGATGAGGTAAGTGCGCGGCGTTCACATCCGCCCGGCGCGACCTCAGGGTGCGACGCGAAAAAGAAAAGAGGCGAGCGGGATTAGCGACCGCTCGCCTCTTTTCTTGATCCGCTTTGATGAAGCCGGATTAGGGAGACAATGAACTAATTGTCGAGCGCTTCCGCATTGGCTTTCCGTCGTCGCCGCATCTTTGCCGCGACCCCGGCCAGCCCCGTGCCGAGCAGAAAC
>DASQNL010000411.1:0-16394 GCA_035644995.1 Pyrinomonadaceae bacterium
ATTAGGCATAATAGCTCCGTTTAGTAAATGGCGAACGGTAAATGGTAAATGGTCGGTAAACAGTGAACGGTAAATGGTGAATAGGGAGAACGGGCTTGATCCGCTCAACGTTTGCCATTCACTATTGACCCTCTTTTTTCAAAGCCGCGAGCGCAGCCCAGCGCGGGTCTGTCTCCTGCTGCTCGCAGTGGCAGGTTTGAGTGTTCAAATCCTCGCCGCACGTCAGGCACAAGCCCCGACAATCTTCGCGGCACAGATGGCGCGCGGGCAAGGCCAGCAAAAGCTGCTCGCGCGCCAATTCATCGAGATCGAGTTCGTCGCCCTCGTAAGTGGCGAAGGTCAGGTCGTCTTCCTGCAACTCGGTCGCCTCCGCATCGGTGGCGAGAACTTCCGCGGGCACGTAAGTCGCATCGAAGTCCGCGCTGACCGGAAAGACGACCGGTGCGACGCAGCGGTCGCAACGAACCTCGACCGAGGCGTCGATGTGGCCGCGCAGGCGCACCTGCTCGCGCCACTTGCTCGCGCGCCCTTCGAGCTTCGCCTCCGAGACGAGGCGCGTCAGTTCGTCTTCGAGTTGCAGTTCGTCGGGCGTGTAACGGGCGGTGAAGGGCGCGCCCGCCTCGTTCAGTTTTTCGACCTCAATCCGCATCACTCGTCCCCGGTAGACGCGCACGGCCGCAAATCCACGGCGCACGCAAAAGGAGCAATTATAGCGGTCAACGCGCGGGTGTCAACGTGCCGAAGCCGACTTTCGCCAGCGCGTCCTGGCGCAACAAGTCGGCGAGACGTTTGTCGCCCCCCGTCAGCAGGCGTTTCCGCCGGTGCCGCCCCGCGCCGAAAAAACCGTGTAGCAGCGTCTCTTCAGACACCACGGCCGCGCCGGCCTGCCGTTTTTTCCCTACGCCCCGCTCGCCCGCGCCCACGCCCGCATCCGCGCCCAGCGCGCGCGCCGTCGCCAGGGCTTTTTGCGCCAATTTAGGCTCGCCCAGTTGGGCTTGAATGTGGCCGAGCAACTGGAACGCGGCTCCGTAGTTTTCGTCGGCCTCGACGGCCTTTTTGGCGTGCCTGAGCGCGGTGCGCAGACGCCCCAGACGCGCCGACGTGAAACTCAACACGTAATGCGCCTCGGCGCATTGTCGCGCGGCGAGAGCTTGCTTGAAGTGCGCGAGCGCGCCCGCCCAGTTGTCTTCCTCCGCGTCGAAGCGTCCGAGCGCGTAATGCGCGGCGTAGGACGGGCCGCGTGTCTCGATTGAGTCGTGCAGCAGCTTGCGCGCCGGTTCGACCTCGCCCTCGTCGCCGCAAGCGATGCCGAACAGCAGGTAGACCTGCGTGCTCGCCGGTTGCGACTCGTGCGCCCGTTGCAGGTAAGCGCGTGCGAGCGTGAATTTACCCTCGCGGAAGAATTGCAGGCCGAGGATAAAATTGAGCGTCGCGTGAGCGGGCGCGAGCGCGGCGGCACGTTCCAACTCGCGTTTCGCCCGCGCCGTCTTCCCCGCCCCCAACAACTCCAATCCGCGCCCGACGAATCCGGCGAACGCTTCCCCATCCGCCCCCTGATAATCGTTAACGATACTGGCGCGCAAAAATTCTACGTCGCTCGGTTCCTTGCCCGGCGTCTTCTCGCCCGCGAGCGCGGCGCGATAGAGGCTGTTGAGCCGCTGGCGGTCGAGCCTGCCGGTCTCCACCAGCAACTCGATCAAACTTTCGAGCAACGTGTGATCCGACAACGCGATCTGCGACTGTTTCAACAGCAACTCGAACCCTCTTTCGAGTCGTTCGGCGAAGCGGAGTAGATTGTTCTCCAACAGCGAGACGCGCTCCATCAACTGCTCCGCGTATTGCGTGCCGGCCGCCACGTCTTCCTCGAAACGCAACGTCGAAGGCTCGACGATCAGCATCAGGCGCGTGCCGCAACGCCCGCACAACTCTTCGCCGAGCGGGTTGGCCGCGCCGCATCTCTGACAACGTATCTCTTGAAAACTTCTTCGCATCATTTTTCAAGTGACGGGTGACGGGTGACAAGTGACAGGATTAAAACCTGCATTTCTCCTGTCACTTGTCACCCGTCACCCGTCACCGTATTCATAGAATCCGCGCCCCGATTTGCGGCCGAGCCAACCGGCATCGACATAACGTTTGAGGAGCGGGCAGGGGCGATACTTGGGGTCGCCGAGTTCTTCGTGCAAGACGTTGAGGATGGCGAGGCACACGTCGAGGCCGATGAAATCGGCGAGCGTGAGCGGCCCCATCGGATGATTCATGCCGAGTTTCATAATGCCGTCGATGCTCTCGCGCGTGGCGACCGATTCGTGGAGCGCGAAGATGGCCTCGTTGATCATCGGCATCAGAACGCGGTTGGAGACGAAGCCCGGCGAGTCGTTGCATTCGAGCGGAATCTTTTCGAGCCGCTCCGTCAGCGCGTGCGTGCGGGCGTAAGTCTCGTCGGAAGTGGCGATGCCGCGAATCACTTCCACGAGTTTCATGACGGGCACGGGATTCATGAAGTGCATGCCGATCACGCGGTCGGGGCGGCGCGTCGCCCCGCCGAGTTTCGTGATCGAGATGGAAGAGGTGTTCGAGGCGAGGATGGCTTCCGCTCCGGTCAGTTCGTCGAGCGCGCGGAAGATTTCCGCTTTGACGGCGAAATTTTCCGTCACGGCTTCGACGACGAACTGCGCGCCCGCGAGCGCGTCCAATTCCGTGGTCGCGCTGATGCGGCCGATGATGGCGCGCTTCTCCGCTTCGTCGAGCCGCGACTTGTCCACGTCGCGTTGCAGGCTGCGGTCGATGCTCTTGAGGCCGCGTTCCAAAAACTCGTCGCGCACGTCGCGCATGACGACCGCGTAGCCCGCGCGCGCCGCCACTTGTGCGATGCCGTTGCCCATCGTCCCCGCGCCGATCACCCCGATTGTTTCCGTCACGATTTACGTCTCCCCGAGAGAAATTTATTCGCCGCGCCAGTCCGGCGGCTGCGCCGGCGGCACATACTCGCGCTCGCGTTCATGGCTCGACCGCGCGCCCCACTCCGAGGCGGGCGCGGGGGGCGCATCGCGCAACGCGTAAGGGCGTTGCGGGCTGGTGATATTCTTGTCATACATCGCCCTGCCCGCGTCGCTGAACATGAACCAGAAGGAGTAGATGGCGACGGCCGTGCCGAGGGGAAAACTCATCGTCTCCAACACCGCCGCGACGATGCTCGCCGGTTTCGCCCAGGATTTATGTTTCAAGATCGCGTAGCCCGCGATGAACGAGGGCAGCATGAGGACGAAAGACCAGAGCAGGATGAAAGTCAGGAGGATCATGAAGAGGCCGACGGGAGCGTCGCCGCCGGGAATCGCAAACATGACCGCCCCGAAAAAAAGCGCCGCCACGAGCACCATCAATGCGCTCAAACCGCCGTAGGCGAGATGACAGATGCCGAGAGCCTTGTTGTGTTCTTCGGGCGTCATTTATCGCTCCACCGCCATCGCCACGGCGTTGCCGCCGCCGAGACACAGCGCGCACAATCCACGGCGCGCCCCCGTGCGCTTCATCTCGTAAAGAATCGTCGTCAACAACCTTGAGCCTGATTGACCGATGGCGTGGCCGAGCGCGACCGCGCCGCCGTTGACGTTCACCTTCGCCGGGTCGAGTTCCAGTTCGCGCATGATGGCGACGGCCTGCACGGAGAAGGCTTCGTTGAGTTCGATCAAATCAACTTCGTTGAGAGACCACCCGGCTTTTTTCAAGACTTTGCGAATCGCCTCGACCGGAGCCATCATCACGAGTTCCGGCTGGATGCCTGAGGTGGCCTGCGCCGCGATGCGCGCCAACGGCTCGACGCCGAGCGCGCGGGCGCGTTCGAGCGACGTGACGACGACGGCCGATGCGCCGTCGTTGACGCCCGGCGCGTTGCCTGCCGTCACTGTCCCGCCTTCCTTTTTGAACGCGGGCTTGAGCTTGGCGAGGGCTTCGAGCGAACTGTCTTCGCGCACGGCTTCGTCCGTGTCGAAGACGATGGGCGCCCCCTTCTTGTTCGGAATCTCGACGGGCACGATCTCGTCTCTGAACTTGCCTGCCTTGATCGCCGCCGCCGCCTTGCGGTGCGAGTTGAGCGCGTACTCGTCCTGCTCGGCGCGCGTCACGTTGTAGCGTTCGGCCACGACCTCGCCCGTATTGCCCATGTGATAATTCTCGAAGGCGCACCACAGCCCGTCGTGAATCATCGCGTCAACGAGCGTGCCGTTGCCGAGCCGGTAGCCCTCGCGCGCCTTCGGCAAGAGATACGGCGCGTTCGACATGGACTCCATGCCGCCCGCCACCACGATTTCAGCGTCGCCGAGTTTCACCTCCTGCGCCGCCATCATCACGGACTTCAGACCCGACCCGCAGACCTTGTTGATCGTGACGGCCGAGACGCCGAACGGAATCCCGCCCTTGAGCGCGGCCTGTCGCGCCGGGTTCTGCCCGACGCCCGCTTGCACGACGTTGCCCATGATCACTTCGTCCACGTCTTCCACCGCCACGCCCGCGCGCCGGACGCTTTCGCGGACGACGAGCGCGCCCAAATCGGTCGCCGAAAAATCCTTCAACGCGCCCTGAAACTTACCCGTCGGCGTTCGCGCCGCGCTGATGATAACCGCCTCTGTGCTGTCAGGCATGATGACTCCTTAATAAATTGACGAGTGCCGGGTGACGGGTGACAAGTTGAAAGAACAAGATGTTTATCTCGTCGCCTGTCGCTGATCACTTGGTCACTGTATTAGTGATTATACGTTGGCACATATGAGAGTCAAGCTAAGGGTTCGGCGCGGAGAGTGGGTTAGTTTGAAATCTGAACCCATGAATAGTTGATGCACCGATCTGCGATCTGTGATATATCCTGTCCATGCCTACCCGCGCAAGCAAACCACCGCGCGACGCAAACCAATTAGCAAAGTATATCCTTGATGTAACCACTGGCGAGGCTGAAAAAGTTGAACCGCCGCCGGAAAGTTAGAAGAATCCGGCGGCGGTCGCTTTGGGTAAGTTGGGCGTGAGCAAAGGCAGCAAGGCTCGCGCTGAAAAGCTCTCTGATAAGAAGCGAAGCGGGATTGCTAAGAAGGCTGCGATGGCTCGTTGGAGGCGGCCTGCGAAGTAAGCTGCTTATTGGGTTTCGTTGGATCGGAAAGTGTACGTAATGCGGGTTCAGTTAATGCACTCTTAAGTTTTTCTTGGAAAGAAGCATCGTCTTCGTCGTCAACACCCTTCTTCTTATTAACCTTGATATAAAAACACTGATAAGAACATTGATGATGATGCCCTATGTAGTAAACCCTGTGTCGCCCAATCCTTTTCTTTCTGGCGTCGTGGAGTTCTGCGGGCATCCGCATCATATGTGTATCGAGTGTATCTAGCCCGCCTGATGTTGTTGTATTTGCATCGCCCGCCATCCTAGAAAGACGCTTCTCTATCATCCGCGCGTCAGAACGTCCAGCTTGTTTCAGTTGGCCGTCAACGGTTACATTAGTCGTTATGGAGCACACGTGAGGTCTCCCTATCATTTAACGCAACTCTTAGAGCGTTGATCAGTTCTGGATCGTTAGCGTCGGCTTCATCTTCTAGCGCATCAATATCAACGCCCCGTGCGTTAAATTGCGCGGTCTTTCTGAGAAAAGCTAATGCTCCGCCAATCTGAGCATACGTGAGGGTAGGAAACTCTTCCGTTATGGCGTCGTAATCTATTAATCCGTCCAATACCTCAACGAACTCATACAAGTATATCGGTTCGTTATCACTGCCGATAAGCGCAGGCAGGCAGCCCAACTGAGGATTTATGTGTACGTAACCTCCAGTCACAGTGCTGCATTCAATGAACATTTTTAGCAGGGTAATTCTCTGCAAAGAATGAGTACTTGCGTCTTGAACTACTGTTAGGTAGTCATCAAAACCCGTCACATCTCGGCCTGTACTCTTAGTAAAAATTAACTCTCTATCAATTATTTGGGACATTTTCTTTCTTACTCTCAGTTTCAGCTTGAAGTTTCCGCTTTTCCTCTAGGTGCTTACGACCCGCATCGGTTAGGCGCGAACCAGGATCGGCGTTAATTTCACCAAAAAACATCTCATGCCGCTCAATAAGGTGCGCAAGCGCAAGCATTATCCGCTTGGCGTGTGGTAAGTTAAGATAAATCTTTGCCACACCATCAGCTTCGTTTAGATTCTCTAACCTTCGCAACCCCAAGTGCATTACAACCTCTTCTGGGGTAAACGTAATTCCATTAATGTTTGCGTATCCGACGAATTGTTGAGGAGAATCGTAAATTGTGATCTCTTCTGTTTTCTCTATTGGGTTTACCATTGCACCTTACTCTCAAATTTAGAAGAAAAGTTAAATGTTAATAGTTGCCCTGTGCGGGTGTTATATCGTATCACCGCACGCGCTATAACACTAGATGCAATTAGATGCAATAAAAATCTTTTGATTTACCGAAATATTACCTGCTTTCTTGCCCGTGCAAGCATATTATCAGTTTCAAGGTGAACAAGCTAAACAATGAACGCCGCGCCCTTGGTCGCGCAATGTCACGTTGTCACTGGCAACCCCGATCCTGCGCACGTCTCGACAAGCTACGTTGAACGCCTGAACCTTACAATGTGTATGTCCATGCGTCGCTTTACTCACCTTACGAACGACTTTTCCAAGAAGGTTGATAATCACCGTCACGCGCTGGCCTTGCACTACGTGTATTACAACTTCGCGCGCATCCATAAGACGCTTCGTTGTACTCCGGCAATGGCGGCGGGCGTTACCAAGAGACTTTGGGAGATTAGCGATATAGTTGCCCTTCTGGATCGGGGAACTTCAAACTGACCCACTACCGTTCGGCGCGGAGAGGGGGCTTCAATTGGCATTGGCTCGCGCGAGTGTTAGACTCCGTCGCGCTCCAGCCCTCGTTTGATGCGGGGCACATTTCATTTCTCGTCCCTTTTTGAATTTCATGCAGGCACTCATTCTCGCAGGCGGCAAGGGCACGCGGCTCCGCCCGCTCACGGTTCACACGCCCAAGCCCATCGTCCCCATCTGCAACCGCTCTTTCCTGCTCTACCAGATCGACACGTTGCGGCACGCCGGAATCACCGACATCACGCTCTCGCTCTCCTATCAGCCGCACAAGATCGAGCAACTCATCGGCGACGGCTCCGCGCACGGCGTCAGGATCAAATACACGGTCGAGCCGCAACCGATGGGCACGGCCGGCGCGTACAAGTTTGCCGAAGAATTGATCCGCGAGCCGACGGTCGTTTTCAACGGCGACATCCTGACCGACCTCGACCTCGAACGCGTCATTCGTGAACACAACGACCGACGTGCGGCCGCCACGCTCGTGCTCGCCCCCGTAGAGAACCCTAGCGCGTATGGTCTCGTCGAAACCGAACCGGACGGCCGCGTGCGTCGCTTTCTGGAGAAGCCGAAGCCCGACGAGATCAGCGTCAACACGATCAACGCGGGCACTTACGTCCTCGAACCGCGCGTGCTCGATCTCATCCCGCCGGGAGAAAACTATTCTTTCGAGTACGGACTCTTCCCCGACCTGCTCAGGCGCGGCGAACCCTTCTACGCGCACATCCCCGAACGCGCCTACTGGATCGACATCGGCACGACCGCGCGCTACCTGCAAGTGCATCACGATCTGCTCGCCGGGCGGGTCGGCCACGTCCGGCTGGCAGACCAACGCGCCAAGTATCAGCCCGCCGCCGAAGCCTCGATTGACGGCCTCTCGCTCGTCGCGGCCGACTGCACGATCAAGGCGGGCGCGCAGATCGTCAACTCCGTGCTCGGCGAGGGTTGCTACGTGGAAGAGGGCGCGCGGATCGTGGATTCGGTCGTGTGGGCGCACACGCGGGTGGGCGCGGGCGCGCGCATCTCCGGCGCGCTCATCGGGCGCGGCTGCCACGTCGGGCGCGAGGCGCAGGTCGGCGCGGGCGCGACGCTCGGCGACAAAACCGCCCTCACCGATTACACGCAGACGGGCGGCGCATTATGAGCGGACGCACCATCGCCGAACGCATTCCCCGCGCGCCCATCCTGTTCGGCACGGACGGCTGGCGCGCCGTCATCGCGCACGAGTTCACCTTCGCCAACCTCGAACGCGTGGCGCAAGCCTACGCGGACTTCCTCAACGGGTCGCACGCGGGCGGCGCATCGCCGGCGAACCGCGCCGACGAAGCGACGGAGACGCCGCACGCCGTCGTCGGCTACGACCGGCGATTCCTGTCGGAGAAGTTCGCGGCGCGCGCGGCGGAGGTGTTGGCGGGCAACGGGATTCGCGTCGCGCTGTTCGCGGGCGACGTGCCGACGCCGCTCGTCTCCTGGGCGGTGCGGGAGCGCGGGGCGGCGGGCGGCGTCGTCATCACGGCCTCGCACAACCCGGCGGAGTTCAACGGCTTCAAGATCAAAGCCCCCTGGGGCGGGAGCGCGACGCGCGAGACGACGGCCGCCGTCGAAGCCCTCGTTGACGCGCAGCCCCCGCGCCGCACGGACATCACCGGCGCGATGCGCGGCGGGTTGGACGAGGCGGTCGAAAGTTATCGCGCGCAAGTCGCTTCCTATGTCGATCTCGAAATGCTGCGCGGAGCGCGGGCGCGCGTCGTCGTCGATCCGATGCACGGGTCGGGCGGCCGTTGGGTGGAGAGTTTTCTCGGCGGCGGCGCGCTCGGCGTGGAGACGATTCGCGCCGAACGCGACACGCAGTTCGGCGGCGTCAACCCCGAACCGATTGAGCGCAACCTCGCGCCTTTGCGCGCGCGCGTCGGCGAGACGGGCGCGCTCGTCGGGTTGGCGACGGACGGCGATGCCGACCGGGTCGGCGCGGTCAACGAACTGGGCGAGACGATGACGATGCACGAGGTCGTGCCGCTGCTGCTGCTGCACCTTGCGCGCCGTCGCGGGATGACGGGCGGCGTCGTGCGCACCTTCTCGCAATCGGTGCTGACGAAACGCATCGCCGCCGCGCACAACCTGAAACTTTACGAGACGCCCATCGGCTTCAAGTACGTCGCAGACCTCATGCTGCGCGAAGACATCCTGCTGGGCGCGGAGGAATCGGGCGGCGTCGGCGTCAAAGGCCACATCCCGGAGCGCGACGGCATCCTGAATTCGCTCCTCTTTCTCGAAGCCGTGGTGGCGGCGGGCAAGTCGCCCTCGGAGATGGTCAAAGAGATGCACCGCGAGTTCGGCGAGTTCTATTTCGGGCGGCGCGATCTGCACCTCGATGTGGCGCGCGGGATGAATCTCGTCGAATCGCTCTCCGTCTCGCCGCCCGAACAGATCGCGGGTCATGTCGTCCGCGACTCATCGCACATGGACGGGATGAAACTCATCCTCGACGACGAATCTTGGCTGCTGTTCCGGCAATCCGGCACCGAACCCGTGCTGCGCATCTACTCGGAAGCCACCTCCGTCGCCAAGATGAACGAATTGCTCGACGCGGGCTGCGCGCTGGCGAACAAAGCGGAGGCCAGAGGCTAAAAGCAGAGGTCAGAGGTTAGAGGTCAGAGGTCAGTTTTAAGCGGCTCCCTCTGCCGAACTCATCTGCTCTCGACAACTTGATCCGCTCTCGACATACGCATCGGCTCCCGACAAACTCATTCGCTCCCGACATGCTTTTTACCAACCTCTAACCTCTGACCTCTAACCTCTGCTTTTATGCCTGAATTACCCGAAGTCGAACTCGTCGCGCGCGCGCTCGACGGTCTCGTCAGTTCGCGCCGCGTCGTCGCCGCGAGACTTTTGCGCGCGGGGCTTGCGCCGGACACGCCGCCCGCCGTCTTCGCGCGCGCCTTGCGCGGTCGTCGCATCGAGCGCGTCGCGCGGCGCGGCAAGCACATTCTGTTCGAGTTTGAAGGCGCGCAGACGCTCATCGCGCACCTGCGCATGACGGGGCGATTCCTGCTCCTGCCGCCCGATGTCGCCGTGCCGAAGCACACGCACGCCGTCTTTTATCTCGACGACGAGCGGCGGCTCGTCTTCTCCGACCAGAGGCACTTCGGGATGATGAAACTCGTCGGCGCGGCCGAACTGGCGCACGCCAAAGAACTGCGCCTGCTCGCCCCCGAACCCTTCTCCGGCGACTTCACGCCCGCTTACCTGCGCGCCACCTTCGCCCGCACGCGCCGCACTCTGAAGGAGACGCTGCTCGATCAAACAAAGGTCACGGGTCTGGGGAACATCTACGCCGCAGAGGCTCTCTTCCTCGCGCGCATCAATCCCTTTCGCGTCGCCGCCGAAATTTCGCCGCGCCGCCTGCCGCGCCTCCACCGCGCCATCCTCGACGTGTTCAATGAATCCATCGCGCACGGCTCGACCATGAACGTAGACCCCGAAAACATCGACGGCAGCTACTACGACGGCGGCTTCAACGGCCGCTGGCGCGTCTACGACCGCGAGGACGAACCCTGTCTCCATTGCCGCGCCCCCATCCGCCGCATCACGCACGCCGGACGCTCGACCTATTTTTGCCCCCGCTGCCAGCGAAGGTAAGAACAGAGGTTAGAGGTTAGAGGTCAGCAAGAACAAATTGAAGGCCGGTGAATGCGAACTTGCTCGCCTTCACCGGCCTTTTTAACTAACCTCTGACCTCTAACCTCTGACCTCTTTCCTTTACAAATTTTCAACGATGAAATCGGTCATCATCTGTCGCATGTGTTTGAGGAGGAGCGGGTCGGTGACGCCGTGGCGCGACTTGGGATAGAGCATGAGTTGGAAGGGCTTGTTCGCTTTCTGTAGCTCGTAGGCGAACTGGATGGTGTTTTGGACGTGGACGTTGTCGTCCATCGTGCCGTGGATGAGCAGGATTTTGCCGTGCAGGTCACGCGCGTTGTGAACCGGCGAAGCCTTGCGGTAGCCCTCCGGGTTGTTCTGCGGCGTGCCCATGTAACGCTCCGTGTAGATGCTGTCGTAATCGCGCCAGTCCGTGACGCTGCCGCCCGCGATGCCGACCTTGAAACTCCGGCTGTGCGTCAGCGCGTAGGAAGTCATAAAGCCGCCGTAGCTCCAACCCCAGAGGCCGATGCGCGTGCCGTCAGCGTAGCGCTGCGACTTCAACCACGAGACGCCGTCTTCCAGATCGCGCAGTTCCAACTCGCCGAAGTTGCGGTAAACCGGCCAGGCGGATTCCACGCCCTTGTTGCTCGCCGTGCGGTTGTCGCAAATCCAAACGATGTAGCCCTTCTGCGCCAGCATTTGATGCCAGAGGTAGCCGAGGCCGCCCCAGGCGTTGCGCACCTGCGCGGCTTGCGGCCCGCTGTAGGTGAAAGACATGACGGGGTATTTTTTCGCCGGGTCGAAGTCCGGCGGGCGAATCATCATCGCCTCCATCGCGAAGCCGTCGCGCGTCTTGACCTGCATCAGTTCGGCCTTGCCGAATTTGTACTGCGCGAGCGCGGCGACTTTGTTCTCCGCGATCACGCGCGCGAGTTTGCCGTTCGCGTCAAAGAGGCGCACCTGTGGCGGCGTGTTGATGTCGCTCCAGGTATTAACGAAGTGCGTGAAGGTCGGGTTGAAGTCCACGCGGTGCGTGCCTTCGCCCTGCGTGAGACGCGTGAGTCCCGTGCCGTCCAACTTGATGCGGTAGGCGTTCGCGGCGGTGTGGCTGTACTCCGTGCCCGTGAAATAGACGAAGCCTTTCGTTTCGTCCACGCCCTCGACCGAACGAATCTCCCACTTGTTGTTGCCGTTCGTCACGGGCCGGATCAACCGGCCGTCGGCCGCGTAGTGATAGAGGTGCTGCCAGCCGGTGCGGTCGCTCAACCAGAGGAAGGAGCCGTCTTTCAAGTAGCGCGGGTTGTCGTTCTGCGCCTCGACCCAGGCTTTGGTCGTCTCCCGAAAGAGCGTCGTGGTCTTGCCGTCCGACGCGTTGGCGTGGTTGAGGTCGAGATACTTCTGCTCGCGATCCTGCGCCTGAAACATGACGCGGCGACTGTCGGGCGTCCAGCCGACGCGCGAGATCAAAAGCTCGGTGGGCAGATACTTGTAGGTATCAACCCAGCGCGTCGCGCCGCCGGAGGCGTTGACGATACCGAGCTTGACGATGGGGTTCGGGTCGCCCGCCTTCGGGTAGGGCGTCAGCTCCAACTCCTGCCGGACGGGGATGTGATCCACCACCGCGAACTCATGCACCGGCGTTTCGTCGAAACGCAGGTAGGCGATCATGTTCGAATCGGGACTCCACCAGTAGCCTTCGAACTTCCCGCGCCCGTAGAGTTCTTCCTGATAAACCCAGTCGAGGCGGCCGTTCAGGATTTTGGGCGCGCCGTCGGTGGTCAGCGCGCGCTCCTTCTGCCCGGCGAGGTCGACGATGTGGATGTTGTTGCCGCGCACGTAAGCGACCATGCGCCCGTCGGGGCTGAACGTCTCGCCCACCTCTTCCTCCGCGCTGTTCGTCAGCCGCACGGCGCGGTCGCCGCCGAACTCGTAATAGAAGAGATCGTTGGCATGATTCAGGAGCGCGCCGGTTTGCGCCGGGTTCATCGTGTAGGTGGTGCGGTTGGCGAGGCGGCGCGCGTCCTCCGTGGACATGCCGGGCAGCGCATTGAGCGCGGCCTCCATTTTCGCCGCGTCGAAGAAGGCGGACGAGTCGCCCGACAGGGCGTTGACGCGCAGCAGCTGCGGGGTGCCCGGCTTCGACGCGTCGCCGGCGACGAGATAAGTTTTGCCGTCGTTGAGCCAGCGCGGCGCGGTCGTCGTGCCGCTGAAATTGACGCGCTTGACCGGGTCGTAGAGGTCGTCGATGGTCAGCATTTTCTCCTGCGCGAGCGCATGGGAGGAAAAGCTGAAGAGGATGAAGACGATTGTGAAAAATGTCGGACGATTACGCACTATGGAATTCTCCTGCATGTTTAAGTTGAACGCGCGACGTGATTTTTTCGCTCTCAACGGCTCGAACTCACACGGCCGCGCGCAAGTTTCGACCTCGCTGTGTGGGGGGAGAAGGATGCGGTTGACTTTGAACGCTCCGAGCATTCAGCCAAAATCAACCGCGCCTGTCAAGCAGATTCCCGGTTGATACGCAACGCGGGCGCGCACAGTTTCAAACGGAAGCCGCACGCGGTTTCCCCGCCGCGCCGCGGCCGTGGGCGCATCGCTTGACAGCCGCCGCCGGACGGGCGTATAAGCGCGTTTGAGAAAAGACGTGGTGAGTTAAGGCGACTTGCGGCCACGTAAAATAAACGGCTAAACAGCACGGCACTTCCACCGAAGCGCCACCTACTTCGAGACGCTTTTTTGAAGTCCCGCGTTGTTTGGCGCGGGATTTTTATTTTGTCCGTAGTCAGTCGTCCGTGGTCAGTTGTCCGTTGTTTTGTGATGCACCGGACGGTCGCTAACGATTAGGGCGAACAACGGACAACCGACCACGGACGACTGACAATCTTCGACTTATGGAAAACTTTCGCGACCTACTTTCGAGCGATCAGATCATTGTGTTTGACGGCGCGATGGGCACGCAGCTCTACGCCAAGGGCATCTACATCAATCGCTCCTACG
The DNA here is from genome assembly GCA_035644995.1 of Pyrinomonadaceae bacterium. Taxonomy (GTDB): domain Bacteria; phylum Acidobacteriota; class Blastocatellia; order Pyrinomonadales; family Pyrinomonadaceae; genus JAIVJZ01. The sequence continues at coordinate 13,505 of DASQNL010000411.1, forward strand.
ACGAGTTGAACCTGACGAATCCCGATCTCGTGCGCGAGGTGCATCAGGAATACGTGCGCGCCGGCGCGGACGTGATCGAGACGAATACCTTCGGCGCGACGACGCACAACTTACAGCAGTACGGGCTGGACGGGAACCTGCGCGAGATCAACATCACCGCCGCCCGGCTCGCGCGCGAGGCCGCCTGCGAACGCTGCTATGTCGCGGGCGCAATCGGCCCGCTCGGCCTGCGCATCGAGCCTTACGGCCCCACCTCTTTCGACGAGGCGAAGGAGATGTTCAAGCAGCAGGTCGTCGCCCTCCTCGAAGGGGGCGTCGATCTCTTCGTCCTCGAAACCTTCTCCGACATCTCCGAGATACGCCAAGCCCTGCGCGCCGTGCGCGAACTCTGCGACCTGCCCGTCGTCGCGCAGATGACGATTTTGAGCGACGGCAACACCTCTTACGGCACGACGCCCGAAGTCTTCACCACGCGCCTCGACGAATGGGGCGCGGACGTGATCGGCCTCAATTGCGGCGTCGGGCCGGCCGACGTGCTCACGGCCGTCGAGAAGATGCGCAAGGTGACGGACAAGAAGCTGTCCGCGCAACCGAACGCCGGTCTGCCCCGCGATGTGCAGGGGCGGCAGTTCTATATGAGTTCGCCGGAGTACATGGCGAAGTACGCGAAGCGTCTCATTCAAGCTGGCGTGAGAGTTATCGGCGGCTGCTGCGGCACGTCGCCCACGCATATCAAACTCATCTCCGACGCCGTGCGCGCGGCCTCTCCGCGCAAGCAGCGGGTCGGGTTCAAAACCGAGCAGCCGGCGCGCATCGAAGAATTGCAGCCCGCCGACATTCAGGTCGTGCCGATGGCGGAGCGTTCCAACTGGGCGCGCCGCCTCGTGGGCGGCGAGTTTGTGACGACCGTGGAAGTGCTGCCGCCGAAGGGCTGCGACGCCGCCAAGACCCTTGATCAAATTCGCCTGCTCAAGACCGCCGGAGTCAACGCCGTCAACATCCCCGACGGGCCGCGCGCGCAGACGCGCATGAGCGCACAGGCCACCGCGCTCTTGGTCGAACGCGAGATCGGCCTCGAAGCCGTGCTCCACTATTGCTGCCGCGACCGCAACCTGCTCGGCATGATGTCCGACCTGCTCGGCGCGGCCGCGCTCGGCCTGCATAATCTTCTCTTGATCACCGGCGACCCGCCGAAGATGGGGCCTTACCCGGACGCCACCGCCGTCTTCGACATCGACTCCATCGGCCTGACCAACATGGTCAACAAACTCAACCACGGTCTCGACCTCGGCAACAACCCCATCGGCTGCCCTACCTCTTTCTGTATCGGCGTCGGCGTCAACCCCGGCGCGATCAATCTCGAAGAGGAGATCAAGCGTTTCGAGTACAAGGTCGAGGCGGGCGCGGAGTATGCCATCACGCAGCCCGTCTTCGACGTGGGACAACTGCGCGAGTTTCTCAAACTGATCGAGCACGTCCGCATCCCCGTCGTCGCGGGCATCTGGCCGCTCGTCTCCTATCGCAACGCCGAGTTTCTGCACAACGAAGTGCCGGGCGTGCGCGTCACGTCTTCGATCATGGAACGCATGCGCCGCGCCTCCGACATCGGCAAAGAGGCCGCCCGCGACGAGGGGCTACAGATCGCGCGCGAATCCCTGCTCGAAGTGCGCGACCTCATTCAAGGCGTGCAAGTCTCGGCTCCCTTCAACAACGTCCGCTACGCCCTCGAAGTGTTCGAGGCGTTGCCGGAGTTCGGCGCGCGGCGCGAGACGACGGCCGCCGGTTGATGGCTGCAACGTTTTTATCAAGCAACTTTTGCTTGTATTTTTCACGCATGGTTGTAGAATGCCGCGCGTCAAGTTCAGGAGACCCGCGCGCGGCGGCGTTACCTCTAAGTAAGCATCTCTAACTCGCCGCGCGAATTTACCGCAGCAGCAGCGCACACCCCTTCTCCGCGCCTGTTGCCGACTCGTTCGACCCGCAGACTCACGCCCCGCAAAACTCAACCTCTGCACCGGCGCGCGCGCACCGGCGGCCTCTCCGTCCGCGCGCACCGGCAGGAGCATGACCTTGAACACACACGCCGGGCGATTCTTCGCCTTCCTCCTCGCCGCGCTCGCCTGCTGCCTGTGGGTCGCGGCCGCGCGCTCGCAGCCCGACACGCTGCGTCGCCTCACCGTGACGCCGGAGCATGTTCTCAATCTCAACCCCGCTATCAGCGGCGACGGCCGGCTCGTCGCTTTCGAATCATCGGCCGACTTGACCGGCGCGGGCGGCGCGACGGGCTTTCACACCCTGCGCGCCGACTTGTCGGGAGCGCGCGGCGCGTTCAGAGAGGTGGCCGCCTCGCGTGCGCCGGCTCCGGCCATGTCGCGCGACGGCTCACGCCTCGCGTTCGCCAGCCGCGAAAACCTCACCGGCGAAAACCCCGACGGCAATTCGGAGATATTTTTATACGCCGACGAGAGGCTGCAACAACTCACCCACACGTCGCCCCGCGACCCGGCCGGTCGCGCCCGCGACGGAAATTTCCAGCCCTCGATCTCCGACGACGGTTCGCTCGTCGCCTTTGCCTCCAACCGCGATCTCACGGGCGCAAACCCCGACGCGAACCTCGAAATATTCCTCTTCGACGCCACGGCTCGCACCGTCGCGCAACTCACCGCCACGACGAATACAAACGGCTCAAGCGACGCCAAGATCAGCGGCGACGGCTCGCGCATGGCCTTCATACGGGACGCCGGAGGCACGGGCAGCGGCGCTTCAAACGAGCGCGACCTGATGCTGTTTGAACGCGCCGCGAATTCGGCGCGCGTCATCGCGGGCAAAGTGGGCGGGTTGTCTCTGACTTATGGCCGCGCGATCAGCACCGACGGACTGCGCGTAGCCT
>DASQNL010000412.1:0-2116 GCA_035644995.1 Pyrinomonadaceae bacterium
TCCATTTAGGGGATTAAGGCGCGGGTCGGCCAGACGCCTTTGGATGTCTTGGTACTTCGCGAGATTGCGTATATTCTCTGGCGCGCTGATGAAGGCCACGACGAGCGGACGCCGCCCGGTCGTCTCGCCGAGCGTGCGCAACTGCACGCGGTCGCTCGCCGCGGACAGGCGCGTGAAGTAGTTTACGATCTGTCGCCAGTCGGCTATCGTGCGGTCGTCGCCGGGTGTAAAGCCGAGATAGGACGCGGGCGACTGCGGCGCGTTCGCGGCGCGCGGCGCGACGGGAGCGCGGCGCGTTTGGGCTTGAACGGTTGCGGAGAGGCCGCCGGGGCAGAAAACGACCGGGAGGGCGGCGACAAAAATCGAGAGTGCGAGCCGGAGAACGGAGCGAGACATGCCTGATTCTCTTTCACCAAAATTATTTGAAACGGAACGTGTGCGTGTGGGCGTCGAGTCTAGCACAGACGCGAACGCGCCGCGCACCGCCGCCACTACTGCGCCGGAGGAAACGCGCGGCGGCACGCTGCGCGCGGGCGAGTCCGCGGAGGGGCGCGCCACGCTCCCCGGTCGTTTGCATCACTGGTGGATTCTGTTCGTCGCGGGCGCGCTCCTGCTCATCTTCGCGCCGCCCGTGCTGCTGATCGCGTGGATTGTGGGCAGGCGCGAATGGCTCTACCCGATTGCCCTGTGGGGCGCGCGTCAATGGCTGCGCCTGAGCGGGATGCGCGTGCGCGTGCGCGGGCTGGAACAACTCGACCCACGGCAGACTTACATCTTCACCGCCAACCATCGCTCCTACCTCGACACGGCGACGCTGTTCGCCTACCTCGGCCGCCGCATCGGGCTGTTCGCTAAAAAAGAGTTGCTGAAGGTGCCCATCCTCGGCTTCGGCATGGGCTTCGTGAACATCATGGCGATAGACCGCTCCAACCGCGAACGCGCTCTCGTCACCGTGCGCGCCGCCACCGAGCGCATCCGCTCCGGCGTCTCCTTCGGCGTCTTCGCGGAAGGCACGCGCGCCCGCCCCGGCCAACTGTTGCCGTTCAAGAAAGGCGCGTTCTACATGGCGGTCGAGACGGGCGTGAGCGTGGTTCCCGTGGCGATGAAGAACACGGATCGGCTGATGGGCAAAGGCGAGGGCACGGCGCGACCCGGCACGATTGAAATGGTCATCCTCCCGCCGATAGAAACCGGCGGACTCTCGACGGACGAGGACGTGAGACGCCTCAGCGAGGAAGTGCGCGCACGCATCGCGGCGGAATTGGAACGAAAGTAAGCGATGCGCCGGAAAGCGTCAGGCCGCCGGGAAGCAACGCTGCTTCCCGGCGGCCTGACGCTTTTCCAAGCGCGCCCGCTTCGCCGTTCAGGGTTTCTTCGGCGTCGGGGTGGGCGAAGCGTCGGGGATGATGTCCTGACCTTCCTCGATCACTCTCACCTTGGCGCGCGGCCGCGCGAACTCGGTGAAGGTGATGCGCATGCGCAGGTGAACGACCGCGCCGTTGTCGAAAATCAGTTCCTCGTCGGCGTAGGTGTAGGTGGGGAACCAGAACTTGCCGTCGATCTGTTCGCGGTAAGTTTCGAAGGTCGGGAACCGCGTGTTCTTCTTTTCGGGCACGCCCTTGCCGCGCACCTTCACGATCTGCAAATCCTGATCGTCAACCCAAATGCGCCCCTTGAAGAAGCGATCCTTCGTCTTCTTCGGGTCGGGCATCACCTTCGGCTCCACGTCGAAGACGTAGAGATTCAACTCGTCGATCTTCTCTTTGTTGACGTAGGTGAGGTTGTAGAGGTTGATCTTCGAGGGTTCGAGGGCAAAGGTCTGCACGCCGCTCAGGTCTTCCAGATCATCGGCCGAGAGTTCGACCTCGGTGAGCGTCGGCATCGGGAACAACTCGATCTTCTCATAACGCTTGCCGCTGTCGTCGAAGACGAAGCGCGAGACGCGGCGATACTCGCCCGAAATCTGCCCGCCCATCCCGATGGTCTGCACGATGGCCTCGCGCTTGAAACTGTACTGGTTGAGCGCGCTGCGAAACACCGCCTCTTTGGTCGTGAACTCGCGGATGATGCGTTCGACATCAATGCCCGCCGCCGTCGAGGATGTCGCCGGCACGCT
>DASQNL010000413.1:0-14482 GCA_035644995.1 Pyrinomonadaceae bacterium
GCTGTTCGGGCGCACGATCAGGTTCGAGCCGTCGGCGAGTTGGATGCGGGCGCGGCCGTCGGCCTGCGTCTGCACGATGTCGCCGGGGTAGAGTTGCGTGTCGCTGCGCGCCAAAAGCGATTCGCGCGTCTGCGCGCGCACGACGCGCACGTCGCCGTCAAATGAGATGAAGCGCGCGCCGGCCGGGACGTGCGCCTCGGCCGCGCCGCCTTTGAACGGGTTGCCGTAGAGCCACGAATAGAGGCCGAGGCCGCTCGCGGCCACGCCGAGCACGACGAGGGCGACGAGCAGGTAGATCATGCGCTTCGAGACAACCCACCATTCGAGATCGAAGCGGCTGGATTTTGTAGACATAGCTAACGGATGTCGAACGACGGCAAAACCGGAGAGGAGAAGTTGCGAGCGTTAATTGTTGAAGCAGATGCTTGCGGCCTAATCGTTGCAAGTCTTCTGGAGTGGGGCGCGCGGGGCGGGCGAATCCGACATTCGGCCTCACAAGCAACTTAACACACGGCCGCGCGCCGCATCAAGCACGATTTCCGTCGAGGCGCGCGGGGCGGGTAATTAGCGTTTTTTGGCCGTGATTTCTACTTTTGAGACACGCGCTCAACCTTGCGGTTCGTCGGCTCCGAGCCGACCCTGATCGTCGTCGAAGGGTGAGTTGAAGTCGGGCGGGAGTTGGACTTCGACGTGCGTCTCGGCCTGCTGCGGCCAGATGAGCGAGGCGACGACCGAGCCGGTGAGCACCAGCGCGACGACGCCGAGCGAGATGCCGATGATGGACTCTTTATCGAGCCATTGATGCACGAAGCCCTCGCCGAGCATCTTCACGCCGACGAAGGTGAGCACGATGGCGAGGCCGATCTTCAGGTAGTGGAATTTTTCCACCACGCCCGCCAGCAGGAAGTAGAGCGAGCGCAGGCCGAGGATGGCGAAGACGTTCGAGGTGTAGACGATGAACGTGTTGGTCGTGATGCCGAAGATGGCGGGAATGGAATCCACGGCGAACACGAGGTCGGTCACTTCCACGATGACGAGCACGAGCAGCAGGAGCGTCCCCGTGCGTTTCCCGTTGACCTCGGTGAAGAAGTTTTCGCCTTCATACTTGCGCGAGATGGGGATGAACCGCGTCACGAACCGGACGATGGGGTTGTCTTCCGGTTTCACGTCCGTCTCTTCCTGCCGCATCATCTTGATGCCGGTGTAGATGAGAAACGCGCCGAAGATGTAGATGATCCAGTGGAAGCGTTCGATCAAGGCCGCGCCGATCCCGATCATCACGATGCGCATGATGAGCGCGCCGAGCACGCCCCAAAACAGCACGCGGTGCTGATACTTGGCCGGGACTTTGAAGTAGGAGAAGATGAGCAGAAAGACGAAGAGATTATCCACCGACAGCGACAACTCGATCAAATAACCCGCGAGAAATTCCTTGCCCGTCAGCGACCCCAGTTTCCAGAACACGCCGGCGGCGAAAATCAATGCCAGCGTTACCCAGATGGCGCTCCATGTCGCCGCTTCTCGATAGGAGGGGACGTGGGCTTTGCGATTGAGCACGCCCAAATCCAAAGCCAGCATAAAGAGGATGAAGATGGCGAAACCCACCCACGCCCAGATTGAATATTCCATGTGCGTAAACATATAGCACCCGTGCGGCGCAGCGCAAGAGGTCAGAGGTCGGAGGTCGGAAGCCGGAAAAGATTTGTCTTAACCGACCTCTAACCCTCGACCTCCGACCTCTGCCTTGCAGGTTGCGACCGTGTAGGCGTGTCCGTTACAATCGGCGATTCATGGGATGAGGCGGGCGGCGACGATAGTGTTGCGGCTCCCGGTAAAGTCCGTTTGAACTTTCAGGGCGACGCCTCCGACAGCCCCGCACGCTCTTACTTCACATATTAAAAATCGCCGTTGGATTCGGGAAGGATCGAAGATGCTGAAACAATTTAACCGCGCCAAAGGCGCACACAAATATATAATCATTTTCTTCGCCATGTTGATGGGCGCGAGCCTCGTCCTGTTCTACGCGCCGGGGCGCAATCAGGTGAACGCCAACCCGGCGACGAACACGGAAGTGCTGGCCGAAGTGGGGCGCGAGGACATCACGGTGGCCGACCTGTACCGGCAGAAACAGGCTACCCAGCAGCGTTTCGGCGGCCAGTTCAGCCTCTCGCAACTCGGACTCACCGACAAGTCCATGCTCGACGGCCTGGTGCGCAGCAAGATCATCGCGCAAGAGGCCGCGCGGCTCTCGCTCGGCACGTCGGACGCGGAAGTGAACAAGGCCGTCCACACGCAGTTCGTGGATGCGGGCGGCAAGTTCATCGGCGTGGCTAAGTATAAGGAGCAGGTCGGGCGCGCCTACGGCAGCGTCGAGCGGTTCGAGCAGGAACTGCGCGATTCCATCGCGGCGGACAAGTTGCGCGCTTTCGTGACGGCTGGCGTGAGCGTCTCCGAGGAGGAGGTGCGCGAGGATTTCAAACGCAGGAACAGTTCGTTCAACTTAACTTACGTGCCCATCGTCGCGGACAAACTCGCCGCCTCCATCCAGCCTTCCGAAGAGGAACTGCAAAAGTATTACGAGGAGAACAAGACCAACTTCCGCTACCTCGAACCGCAGAAGAAGATTCGCTACCTTTTCATCAATCAGGAGAAGGCGGGCGAGAAATTGACGATCTCCGACGCGGATTTGCGCGCCGCCTACGATGCGCTCGCGCCGGAGAACAAACAGGCGGGCGTGCGCGTGCAGCAGATCGTCTTGAAGGTGGCGCGCCAGGACTTAGACCAGCAGGTCTTGGCGAAGGCCACGAAACTCGCGCAGGACGTGCGCGGCGGGGCTGACTCGACCATCGCCAACGTGCCCGAAGAGAAGTTTGCCGAGGCGGCCAAGGGCAACTCGGAAGACCCCGCGACGGCGACGGGCGGCGGCTGGCTGCCCGCGCCCGTGCGCCGCGACCCGAACCGCAAAAACGACATCCTGCAAGCCACGCTCGACATGCAGGAGGGGCAAATCTCCGACCCCGTCTTCAGCAAAGGCGCGTACTACGTCTTCCGGCGCGGGGCTTTCGTGCCGAAGAGTTTTGAAGAGGCCAAGCGCGAACTGCTCGTCTCGCAGCGCAACCAGCGCGCCTACAAGTCGGCCGCAGACCTCGCCGCCCGCGCCGCCGGGCGTCTGAAGGAGACGCGCGATTTTCAGAAGGTCGCTCAGGAGTTGGCCGCGGAGGCGAACATGAGCGCGGCCGACATGGTGAAGGAGACGCCGTTCATCAAGCCGGGCGACAACGTGCCGGACATCGGCAGTTCGCCGCAGTTCGAAGAGGCGATCCGCCCGCTGGAGAAGGCCGACGACATGGGCGACCGCGTCAGCATCAAGAACGGTTTCGCCGTGCCGATGCTGGTCGAGCGGCGCGAGCCGCGCATCCCCGATTTCGCGGAAGTGCGCGATGAAGTCGTGCGCCGCGCCAAGCAGGCGCGCGCGCAGTCGCAACTCGAACAGACGGCGCGCGAACTTGCGGGCAACCACGCGAGCGCGGACGCGCTCAAAGCCGCCGCCGAAAAATTGGGACTCGAAGTGAAGACGACCGAGAGCTACAAACTCGGCTCGCCGCTCGAAGAAGCGGGCACGAGCGCGGCGGCCGACGACGTGATCTATAACTTGAAGGAAGGCGAAGTTTCCAAAACGCCCGTCAAACTCGGCGACACGTGGGTCGTCGTCGCCTCGACGAAGCGCACCGACGCCGACCTCGCGGAGTTTGCCAAGCAGCGCGACCAACTCACGCAGAGTCTCTTGACCACCCGCCGCAACGACGTGTTCGAGGACTACGTGAGCGCGGCGCGCGCGCGGCTCGACCGCGAAGGCAAAGTCAAAATCTACGAGGACGTGCTCGCGCGCAACGCCGATCAGGATGAGGCCGCCGCGCCCCCGCCGTTCAGGGGCGCGATTCCCGGACAGTAGGCGACCGGCGGCGGGTGTGGACGGGACTTCCGGGAAGTCGCGCGTCCAACAAAATTAAGGGGATGTCGGGCGGTGGCCTGACATCCCCTTTTAATTTACGCGCTCGCGGCGAAGTTTACGCGCTGGCGGCGAACGGGCGGGCGCGCCGCCCGGTTAGCGCGCTCAGAACATGTCGATCAACGCGGCCACGTCAAGCTGCGCGAGTTGGAGCGCGATGAGCACGTCGTTGCCCTCGGCGGAGACCTTCGTGTTCTCGACGAGGTTCTGCAAAGGACGCGCCCGCGCCGCGGGCATCTGCCCGATGGCGAGAGGCGCGAGCGACTTCAAACTCGTGAGCGTCAAACTCAAAGTCCGCGCCGCGCCCGCGTTCTCCGTGCGCAGGGCGGTCAGCAGGTTGAAGCCGTTCGTCGTCGTGCCGAGCGTGCTGTAGAACTGGCGCACGCTGGCGATGCTTTGGGAGAGATTGCCGCCGCCGATGTCTAGATTCTGCGTGAGCCACGCGGGAATGTTGCCGCCCGCCCCGATGAGCGCGTTCGGATCGCGGGTCGCCAGCGCGGTGATGTCGGGCGAGACGCGCCCGCGTCCGGCGTGCGCGTCAATCGCGGCGCGCACGCGTTCGAGCTTGCCGAAGGCCGCCGTGTTCGCGTCGAGCGCGGTGAAGGCCACGTCCGTCAGGTTCATATTAACGAGGCCGAGCAGTTTCACCTTCGCGTCCACGGTGAAGACGTAGACGGTCTTGCCCGCGTGCTTCTCCTCGCGCATCCGGTTGTTGGCGGCGGGGCGCGCGGCGGCGACGAGCGTCGCGGCGTTGAACCGCCCGCGCGCGACGGCGACCGTCTCGACCAGCGTCCTGCCCGCAGGCGTCTGCACGTAACTGACACCGACGGCGACCCGCTCGAACGAACGCGCGTCCAGACCCGTCGAGGTCTTGAACTTATCAATCTCCGAGTTGACGCGCGCGAGTTCGGCCGGGTTGTTGCTGTAAGCGCGCGGCAGCGCGTCGCTGAGCAACCGGCGCACGTCGATCAACATGACGGCGTCCGAGACGGGGAGCGACGCGAGCACGCCGGTCGTCGCTGTTTGCGCGGCGGCGGCCTCCGCGTTCGCCGCGCCCCGGCGCGCGGTCTGCGCTTTCGCCGTCGGCGACGACGACGACGCGGCGATGGCGACGAACGCCAAAGTCAAAACGTAAAAATATTTCCTCATAAACACAACACGCCTTTCCATCCCGTTTGAAAACAGGCGACGCGCGCGGGCGTCGCCCGTGAAAAGTTAAATTGCGGAGAGAATGTGACCCCACTCCGATGCCCCGCGCGCCCGCGCCGTTGGCCTCACTCCCGGCGCGCCCGGCGCGACCGTTTAAAGCCGCCCGCCCGGTTAAGACGCTTCCGCGCGGGAAAACGCTACATGCCGGGCGCAACTTTAACGCTTCGAGGCCGCATTCAACCCCGGCGCGCGGCTCAGGCCGCGCCCGCCCGGCTGAGAAGATCGCGCATGGCTTCGAGGTGCTCTTGTTTCAGCTTCAACTCCTTACGTCCCACCTTGACGACGACTTTCTCGGCGTTCGCCATCCTGTCGAAGCCTTCGGAGGGCATGGTGAAGGCGAGGTCTTCCCGGTAATAGAGCCTGCTCCCGCCGAGTTGGAATCTTCTGGCCGTGACGAGTTTCATGCCGCCCAAGTTGACCGCTTCGCCGTCGATCACCAGCGTCAACTCGCGTTCTTTCTCCTTCTCGAATTCCCATCCGTTTCTCGATTGCGACAGGACGCCGAACTCGATGAACTGCGGCGGCGAGGCGAGCGTCCGGCCGGGATGGATGAACCCGGCGGTGATGGCGACGGATTCGCTTGGGTCGTGGAAGTCAGCGTTCACGACGTAGGGCTGGAAGGCGACCACCGAGCGGTCTTGCGCGCGGTCGTAAGTGGCTTGAATTTTTGCGCTATGCTTAAACTTCGACTTTGTTCCTTTGTCCTGCTGCGCCGCGCCCGATACGGCGCACGCGAACAGCAGCGCCAGGCTCAACGGCAGAGAGCGATATTTCAAATTCATAATTTATCCCCACGGTCGCAAGTAATAAACACTAAACGTCGCCGTGACGGCGATAGCGTGATGGCGGCGACGCCGCCTTCCTCTATTCGTCGGCGCGTCGCGCGGCCGTCGCCGGAGAGAGCGGCTTGTACCAGAGCAGTTGAATCTCGTCCGGGAATTCCGGGTAAGCGAAACGGTTGGCCGCTTTGAGCGCGCAACCCTGTCGCGCATAAAAACCGCACGCCGGGACGTTGACGTTCTGCGTCTCGATCTTGAGTTGCCGGCAGCCGCGCGCCGCGGCACGCGCCTCCGCCGCGCGAAAGAGCGCGGAACCGACGCCTTGCCCGCGCGCCTCGGGCGCGACGCGGATGTCCCACAGGACGGCCATGTCCGTGCGTCCTTCCAACATGTCGAGGCCGACGGTGTCGAGAGCGAGAACCGCGCCGCCGACGCGCTGGTCGCCGCTGTGCGCGGCGAGAAATTCCCAGTTCGACACGTCGAAACGCGCCGCCCATCGCGCCGGACTCTCGGCCTCCGGCGCGTCGTAGTCCTTAACGTATGGAACGTTGAGCCTGCGTTTCGTCAGGACGAACCCGTCGCCGTCGGAGCGCGCGGCCACTTCAAAAATCTCCGAGACCTCGAAGGCAATCGGAATACGCGCGTACTCGGCGAGAGCCGCCGCCGAATCCTCTCTGACTTCGATCAACATTCGACGACCCTCAAGTCTCCGGTTCGCGCGGCGCGCGCCGACGAGAGAGCTGCAACCCGATGTATGTAAGTGAGAACGCCGCGACGCGGGTTGAGAAGAGACGCGGGGGCAGAGAATTCAATCGCTGCCCCCGCGTCTCTCTTATTCGCTCCCGCCCGCCCGCGAGCTTGCCCTATTGATGGGCGCGTCCCGACTGGATGAGTCTTTGTCGCGCCGTGTTGCCGGGGACGGCGACGTGCGCGGCCGGGTCATACTCTTTGCCGACCGCCGGGCTGCCCTGCGGAACCCAGAGTTCGACGCGCGTCGAACTGTAGCTGCTCGGCAGGTAGCGCACGTAGTAGCCGTCGGGGTGGAGCGACCACCGGCCGCTCGGCACGTCGCGGCTGCCCTCGCCGCGCGGCGCAGCCCCGGAGAGCACGGCCACGCGCTCCATCTCGGCGAACGAAGCGCCGGGCGTCGTCAACATCCGGCGCAGTTGCGCCTCCGCCTCCAACACTTGACGCACGGGGGCGGGAACGCCGCCGAGCGCGCCCTGTAATTGTGAGTTGGAGAGCACGTCGAGCGCGCTGCGATTGAGCGAAGTGAGTTGGCGCGGCGTCAAGAGGCGCGAGGCCGTCGCTTTCAAGTTCGGGCTGAGGTCTTCGAACTTGGCGCGCGCGATGATCGCCCAGAGCAACTGCTGTATCTCCTGCTGCGGGATTTCGGGGCGATTGACGGAGTTGCGCACGATGGTCATCACGGCATCCTCGGCCGGCCCCAAGGGGGGCGCGTAGAGATAGCCGTCGCCGCCGCCGGGGGCGTGCGTCCCGGCCTTGAGGCAGTAGCTCTGCGTCTGCATGTCGTAGTAGCCGGGCTGCATGACGAAGCCGCCGTTCGGCGTGCGCTGGAGCGTCATCAACGAACGCTTGGCCTCGCGCGGGGTGACATTGTCTTTCGACGCATCGCCCCACTTCGCGTCCGGCAAACTCGTCGTGATCGGCGGCTTGCCTTCGAGCAACGAACCCACGCTCGGCGCCTTCTTCTTCAGTTTGTCGCCGAGGCCGCCGAGACCGCCAAGCTGCGCCCGCGCCTCCTCGACCGTCCCGCCAAACAATAACAACGCAAAGACCGCGCACGCGGCGACGAATTTAGAGAGAGGTGTCTTCAACTTAAAAATTCTCCTTATGAAAAATTGAGCGTGGGAATCTGCGGCCAAGACCTGACGCCGAAAAAGCCGCGCCCGCCACGAATCATTTTAACATCGCGCGAGCGCAAGCACACTAGACGCGGGCGGCGGCCTCTCGGTTGTCTTGGTGCGGAGTCTGTTTACGTATACGGCCGCCGGAGTTAATCATGCTTTCAGACCCGTTCGACGAGCAGGGCGAGGCCGAGGCCGCCGCTGACGCAGAGGGTGGCGAGGCCGAGGCGCGCTTCGCGCTTGTGCATCTCGTGGAGGAGGGTCGTCGTGATGCGGACGCCCGTGCAACCGATGGGGTGGCCGAGGGCGATGGCTCCGCCGTTGACGTTGAGACGCGCCGGGTCGAAGCCGAGTTCGCGGTCGCAGGCGATGACTTGCGCGGCGAAGGCTTCGTTGAGTTCGATGAGGTCTATGCCGGCGAGCGTCAGGTTTTGTCGCGCGAGCAGGGCGCGCACGGCGGGCACGGGGCCGATGCCCATGACTTCGGGCGCGACCCCGGCGATCTCGTAATCAACGATGCGCGCCAGCGGCTCGACGCCGTCGCGGTTCGTCTCCTTCAATGTTTCTTCATCCATGACGACGACGGCCGCCGCGCCGTCCGTGATGCCGGACGAGTTGCCGGCCGTGACCGTGCCGCTCCGGCGGTCGAAGACGGGCGCGAGTTTGCGCAGGGTTTCGACGGTCGTGTCGGCGCGCGGATGTTCGTCGCGTTCGAGCGTGAGCGGTTCGCCGCGGCGGCCTTTGATCTCGACGGGCGTGAGTTCCGCGTCGAAGCGGCCGGAGTCGATGGCGGCGGCGGCGCGCTGTTGCGAGCGCAGGGCGAAGGCATCCTGTTCGTCGCGCGTGATCTCGTATTGGCGCGCGAGGTTTTCGGCCGTCTCGCCCATGATGAGGCCGGAGAGCGGGTCGAGGAAGCCGTCGCGGTACATGCCGTCCACGAGTTCGACGTGTCCCATCTTCGCGCCCCAGCGCGCGCCCTCGGCGAAGTAGGGCACGCGCGACATGTTCTCCACGCCGCCCGCGAGCACGGCGCGTGCGCGTCCGAGCATGATCTCTTGCGCCGCCAGAATGATCGCCTTCAAGCCCGACCCGCACGCTTGATTGACGGTGAACGCGGGCACCGTGTCGGGCGCGCCCGCGCGATAACCGATCTGGCGCGCGAGGTTCGGCCCCGTGCCCGCCTGCCGCGCCGCGCCCCACACGACTTGCTGAACCCGGTCGGCCGCCAGCCCGGCGCGGCGCAGAGATTCCCGCGCCGCCGTCGCGCCCAACTCCGCCGCCGGAACATTGGCGAGCGCGCCGCCGAAGCGACCGATGGGCGTTCGCACCGCCCCTAACAGATAAATGTCTTTCATTGCTTCACTCGCTGAATTAAGATTCGCCGACAAGTGACAAGATAATAGCTTGTCCTCCGAGTAGATTCCAAAACGGCGCGCAACCGCTCGAACTTCCGCGCCTTCCGGTTCGACTTCGCGCCGGTGAGACGAAGCGTTAGCACGCCGGAGGCGCACGGGCGAACGACCGTAAAGCCGCAAGGGAATCCCGGTCTCACAGTTGAGCCGCGCCGTGGTGGCGGCCTTGTTTGATGAACATCCTCACTAACTTGGATGACAGAGAGGAGGCGCGCCGTCGCCTCGCGGAAATATTGGAGGCGCGCGTCGAGTGGTTCTGCGCCGAGACGCGCGAGGGCGCGGGCGTGCCGCTCGGCAGGGGAGAATGGGAGTTGATGCTCAGGCACGGCGCGCTGTACTTCTCTTACCGGAACGAGCGCGGGCGGGCGCGCGTGTGGCGCGTGGCCGGTTGGGCATGGACGGGAGAACGGCTGCGCCTCGACGCGACGCGCCGGATGGGCGCGGAGTGCGCGAGGTTGGAACTCGTGCCGCGCGCATCCGTGCGCGAGGGTCTGGAGACGCTCAAGGCGGCGCGACGCGCGGCGTGCGAGCGTTTGGCCGCGCTCGTGTGCGAGGCGACGGGGAACGCGAGAGTCGAGCGCGCGAGTTTGAGCGCGGGCGCGCGACGTTCCGAACCGGGGCGTTACGCGCGGATCACTCTGCGCGCGGGGCGCGAGCGGGTCGCCGCGACGGGCGCGCTCGTCGCCCTCGGAGCGCACGAGGCGGAGGCCTATCTGGCGTCGGCTTTGCTGTGGTGGAGGCGTGAGGGAGCTAAGTCGAATCGCCGTGCGGGCGCGCGCCGGTTGTGGCTCGTCGTCTCGCCCGACCTGAAGGACGCGATTGCCGGGCGGCTGGCCTTGTTGAGCGAAGACGTGCGGCGCGAGATCGAGTTGTTCGAGACGGATGAAGGACGGCGGAGCTTGGCGCGCGTCGCCCCGCTTTCGCTCGCACAAACTCTCGCCGCCGCGCCGCGCTTTCGTCGCCCGCCGCGCGCTGAGTTGAGCGAGACGGCCGCGCGCATCGTCGCGCTCGCGCCCGAAGCGATTGACGCCGTGCGTGCGAGCCACGGCGAGACGCTGCGTTTTCACGGGTTGAGTTTCGCGCGCGTGCGAAGCTGGATGCGCCATGAGCGCGTGTGGTTCGGCGTGGGACGCGCGCCGAGAGTTTTGCTGGCGGACGACAACCGGCCGCAGTTCTCGAAACTGCTGGACGAACTGCGCGAGCATCGCCGCGCCGCAGTCGTCGAGCATCGCCACGCCCCGGTCGTCGAGCATCCCCGCGCCGTGGCCGTCGAGCCGCGCCGCAACGCGGCGATTGATCATCGTCACGCCTTCTATGCCTCCGCGCCGGAAGCGTGGCTCGAATCTCTTCTCCGGCGCGACATCACGCGGCTCGACCCCGGCTTGCGACTCGCCCCGCTCTACGCGCAGTTTCGCACCCCGGCGCACGACGGCGGCGCGGGCGCGCGTCCCGTCGATCTGCTCGCCCTGCGCCGCGACGGGCGGCTCGTCGTCATCGAACTGAAAGTTTCGGAGGACGCCGCGCTGCCGCTGCAAGGCGCGCACTACTGGCAGCGCGTCGAAGCGCACCGGCGACGCGGCGACCTCGTGCGCTCGCGCCTCTTCGGCGACGCGCACATCGCGGATGAGCCGCCGCTCGTCTATCTCGTCGCGCCGTTTCTGCGCTTCCACCGCCACTTCGACACGCTCGCGCGCCTGATCTCACCCGCCGTCGAAATGTATCGCGTTGATTTGAATGAGGATTGGCGCGCGGGCGTGCGCGTGCTGCGGCGCGCCGGGGTGCGCCGCGATCTCGAAGGCGACTTTTCGCACGGCTGACGGCGCGGCTGAAGTAATCGACAAATCGGTTTTAGAAATTGTTGACAGAACTAAAGTTTAGGTTTACGCTGCGCGAGTTTACAGGCTACTTCGACCAGTTTCTCATAAAGTTATAACTCATAAGCTGACGCCGGCCGGGTCTTCGTCAGTCTCTCTTCAAACAATATCTCTAACGGTCTTCAATCTGATCGCAGCTTGTTTTGTGATGTAGTTCCGGGAGCCTGTAGGCCGCGCCACAACCGGGCGCGCCACGGCAGCGATACTTTAGGCGCGCTTATGCTCAACGCCCCTCCGGTCTGGAAGTTTGCGCCCCGGAGCATAGCGTCGTCGGATAGGAGTCTCAGATGCAAACACCTCCGGGGGCTGACGAACAGCCCGAAACGCCAAGCGACCTCAGCGGCCACTACAAAAAACTCCTGAGACAGGGAACGCCCGTCGGCGGCGGCGTCGAAGGCGTCGGGGACGCCGCCGACGCTGAACCCGACCTGTCGAACGGCGGCATCAAAGACCGTCTCGACGAAACGAGGACGCAACTCAAACGCATCATCGACCAGCACCTCGGCGGCACGGCCGAACTCCACGACATCGCGGAGAGAATCGTCGTCGATGCCGACGAGGCGTTGCGCGTGCTGCGCGACGAGGACGAACACCTGCTCGGCACGCGGCGCAACCTGCTCGACAGCCTCGAAGCCATTATCCGCACCGACGGCTCGCGCCCCTCGTTCATGATTCGCAACGGCGAGGTAGACCGCTCGACCAGCCCCGTCGGCGCTTGGGCTGACACGCTCGATGCGAGTTCCAACATGCTGCGCGATGCTATTTCGTGCGTGGGGCGGATCGACAGTCCCTCCGCCCCGCAGGGCTTCGAGGGCACGGGCTTCCTGATTCAGGACGACCTCATCATCACCAATCGCCACGTGCTCCAGGCCATCGGCCGCCGCAACGACGACGGCGTCTGGACTTTGAGCGAAGGCGCGGCGATAGATTTCGGTCACGAGTTTCGCGCGCGGGAGACGGTCGGCCGGAGGGCTTTGCGCGGCGTGCTCTTTGCCGGTGCGAAGCCCATCCTCGAAACCGCTCCCGTGGATCACACCAAACTCGATCTGGCTCTCCTCGAACTCGAACCGGCCGCGGCCGACGAGCGACCGCGCGCCACCCTGTCGCTCGATGTCGCGGGCGACTGGGCGCAGCCCGATCTCTCTCTGTTTACGCTCGGCTATCCGGCCAATCCCGGCTTCGGCCTCTACGCGCCGACGCTGCTCGAACAACTTTTTCAGACGACCTTCGGCTACAAGCGGCTCGCGCCGGGGCTGGTGATTAAACCGCAGGTCAAGGTTCATACCTGGACGTTCGCCCACGACGCCACGACGCTCGGCGGCAACTCCGGTTCCGTCCTGCTGGTAGTGGGGCGCGAGCATGCGGCGGCGGGGCTGCACTATGGCGGGCGGCGCGGCGACCCACGCGAGAATTGGGGGCACGTCCTCGGCCTCGTCTTGGATCAAACCGACGGCCGCTCGGATACGACGTTGCGCCAGCACTTGCGCCAGAGAGGCGTGCGGTTCATCGACCGGGTGAGCGCGGGGCAGCCGGGTCATTAGCGGGTCGGGGTAGCCGGAGTAAACAGGTGGTCTCAATCCAAACAATTCTCGATGCGCTGAAGACCACGCGCGAAGAGTTCGGCAGACTGTTCTTGCAGGCGCAGGCGCAGGCCGGGATCGGAGCCTACGACCGCAAGAACTTCGAGGCCGTCGCGCTCTCCCAGCCCGACAGAGCCGCCTACGAAACGGCCTTGCGCTACGCCGAGGCGCAAGGCTGGCTCGGCACGCTCGTCAATCTCATCATCGAAGCGAACCTCCAGAACGGGAGCCTCACGCGCGCCATCGCCGAAGCGCACGCCGAGGGCGGCGCGGCGTTGCAGGCGATGACCAACCTCGCCAACGGCTACTCTAATCCCGACATCGTCTATAAAGGTTATGGCGACGGCATCCGTTGGACGGGAAAGATCATCGTGGACGGGGTTGCCAGCGGCACCGGCATCCTGATCGGGCCGCATCTCGTGCTCACGGCCTGGCACGTCGTCAAAGCCCTGTTCACGCCGGGGGCGAACGGCGAATGGGCGCTGGCTCCGAACGGCAGCGGGCGGCTACAGGTCGCGTTCGACGACTTTCTCACCCTCATCGGCCAGACGCTCCAGCCGGTGGCGTCGCAGGTCGTGGACACGCATGAGGACTGGTGTTTCCTCTTCTCCGCCTGTCACCCGTCGGAGTTGTCCGGGGAACTGCCGGACGACCACTCGCAGTTGCAGGGTTACTGGGACTACGCCGTCATCAAACTGAAGGCGGCTCCGGGGTTGACGCGCCGCTGGGCGTCGCTCGATGCGCGCTCCGTCGTGCCCCGCCCGAACGAGGGCATCTTCCTCTTTCAGCATCCCGCCATGCAGCCGCTCAAAGTTGATCAGAACTTCATCACGGATTTGGATCCGCCCAAGCCGGCCGTCGTTCCCAAGCTGCGCTTCCTGCATTACGCCAATACCAGCCACGGCTCATCGGGCGGCCCGTGTTTCGATAAGAGCTTCATGCTGTTCGGATTTCATCAGGGCGTGTGGACGGGCGCGACCGGCGAGGGGCGCGTGACCAACCGGGGCGTCCCCGTCCTGCGCGTCATCGAACATATCAACGCCAATTCCGAAGGGCTGCCGCCGCTCGACCCGGAGGAGAATCCGATATGGAGCCTCGGCGAAGCGAAAAACGATGCGCCGGTGATCGGCACCGAACCCTTTCAAAAACTGGTGTGGCGGGCGGCCGTGGCCGGCACGCCCAAGGTGTTGGTTATCGGCGGCGCGCCGGGCGGCGGCAAGACTTTTCTGGTGCACCTCCTGTCGGCCATGCTCTCCGACGGCGGCCACCTCAAGTTGACGCTCAAGGCCGACGCCATCTCCAAGCTCAACGCCCGACAGTTGGCCGACACGATCTGCAAGGCCGCCGGAACCAGCTTGCCGCCCCTCGTCGAACCTGACGACGCCGACACGACCGGCTCCGCCTGGCTCAAGGATGAGGTCTTGGACAAGGTGCTGGGCGCGCTGGAAAAAGCGCGACAGGGTCGTCTCGTCTGGCTCCTGGTCACCGAGTTGAACCATTTCGAGATCAAGGAGAAAGACGCCTCGGAACTGCTCTTTCTGTTGTACGAACAGGTGCTCAAAGTTGACTGGCTGCGCATCGCGCTCGACGGCATGCGGGCAGACGTGCCGCGGTCGCTCAGAGAGGTCACGAAGACCCACCTCGTCACGACCATCAGGCGCGAAGACATCCAAAAATACTTTGAGCGTTTGCGAGCGGAGAGAAACCTGCCGCTCGCCCCCGCGGCGATGTCCAGACTTGTGTTATCGGAA
>DASQNL010000414.1:0-2300 GCA_035644995.1 Pyrinomonadaceae bacterium
GAGACAGGCACAGATAAGTAGAAAACGTCTGTTCATAGTGTTAGACCCAACGCTTATTAGGCCTCCTGAATGACGCATTATATTACGTCAAATCTGACGCCTAACTTATGGCGCTAACCGGCTCGGACTTTATGGTCAAAACTTTCACTTGCCCCTAAAGCCGCGCCTTGTTTCACTGCGCCGGGGTTGCCCGTTCCAAAGCGGCGCGATCCCATTTCGCGAGGTTCGCTCCGGCCTCGTATGAGCTTTGCAGAAACTCCATGAGCACGCGCTCCGGTTCGACGGCCTGCCGCACCGCGTCGTATGGCAGGATGAAGCCGCCCGTGGGCGGGTTGTAGAAAGCGGCGGCGGGGCTGACCGGCGTTTGCGGGAAGCCCGCGGGTTCGGGCGCGGCGTAGGAATAGAAAGCGGGCATTTGGATGTTGCCGCTGCCCGGCCAGAAGCCGTGGCTGATAACTTCGTGCGAGTAGGCTTCGCGGGTGATGGAATCCGCGCCCTCGCGCGCGGGCGCGGGGCGTCCGGAGAAGCGGGTCACGGCCAAGTCAAAACTTCCCCAGAAGAAATGCACCGGGCTGACTTTTCCGATGAAGCGCGCCCGAAACTCCTTGAACACACGGTCGGACTGCGCGAGGATGCGCCAGTGGCGGTTGGCGTATTCGGGGTCGTAAGCGGCGTGTTCGTGGTCGTCGGCGAAGGGGATGGGGCTCGGCAGTTCGTCGGGCACGGCGCGAATTTTAACCGTGAGCCGGAGCGCGTCGAGCGCGTCCATCAACTCGCGGTAAAAATCGGCGACCGTGCGCGGCGCGAGTTCCAGTTGTCGCGTGTCGCCGTCGCTGGTTCTGATGACGAGTTGGTGCGCGATGAAATCGAACTCGATCTCGAAGTTTCGCGTCCCGTGCGGGATGGCCGTCGTGGTCAACCCGCGCGCCGAGACGTAGAGCGGCACTTGCCAGAAGTGGTTGAGGCGTGGGCTTTGCACCAGCCGAATCTTGCCCACGATCTGCGTCCACAGGTGGAGCGTCGCGTAAGTGTCTTTCCATGCTTCGAGCGGCAGGCTCGGCCACACTTCGGCGCGCACATCTATCAGGTTGGAATCAGTCATGTTTCGGTTCTCCCCGGCACGCGCTCGCAACGCGTGTCGTCTTCCGTGATCCGTTCGGCGCGGGGATTTATAATTCTCAATCCCTTCCGCGGCGTGCTACCCTATCACGCGCTCAAGCCATTGATAAATGTCTTTCCCATCATCGCCGCAGCAGCAGCAGCCGGAGCGGCGGCTGATCGCAATTTTATCTAACAGACAGGACGACTTGTGAACAAACGTGAGACGCCGGGCGACGCGCAGGCAAAAACCGTCACCCCGCCAGAGAGATTAGCAACCGGCAACGACGGCCTCGACAGTATTCTGGAGGGAGGCTTTCCGGCCAACCGCCTGTATCTGGTGGAGGGCGACCCCGGCACGGGCAAAACCACGCTCGCGCTCAAGTTTCTGCTCGAAGGCGCGGCGCGCGGCGAGCCGGTGCTCTACGTCACGCTCTCGGAAACCGGAGAGGAGATTTCGGACGTGGCCGCCTCGCACGGCTGGACGCTCGACGGCGTCACGCTCTACGAACTGATTCCTTCCGAAGAGAGCCTCAAGGCCGAGACCCAATACACCATCTTTCACCCTTCCGAAGTGGAATTCGGCGAGACGACGACCGCCGTGCTCGCCGAGGTGGAACGCATTCAGCCGCGCCGCGTCGTGTTCGACTCGCTCTCGGAGATGCGCCTGCTCGCGCGCGACCCGCTCCGCTACCGGCGGCAGATTCTCGCGCTCAAACAATATTTCGCGGGGCGGCAATGCACCGTGCTCCTCTTGGACGACCGCACCTCGACGGCCAGCGATTTGCAGGTGCGCTCAATCGCGCACGGCGTCGTCGAACTCGAACAAATCGCGTTGGACTACGGCGCGGAACGGCGGCGCATGCGCGTCGTCAAACTGCGCGGCAGCCGTTATCGCGGCGGCTACCACGATTTCCGGATCGAGACGGGCGGCGTCGTCGTCTACCCGCGCCTCGTCGCGGCCGAACACCGGCAGGAGTTCCGGCGCGAGATGGTCACGAGCGGCGTCGCGGAATTGGACGCGCTGCTCGGCGGCGGACTCGACAAGGGAAGCAGCACGCTCATCCTCGGCCCGGCGGGTTCGGGCAAGTCTTCGATTGCGGCGCAGTTTGCCGCCGCCGCCGCCGAACGAGGCGAGCGCGCCTCCTCCTTCCTCTTCGACGAGGGCGTGAACTCTTATCTGTCGCGCGCCGCCGGACTAG
>DASQNL010000415.1:0-6123 GCA_035644995.1 Pyrinomonadaceae bacterium
AAGTTTGTCTCTAAGTTTGTCTCTAAGTTTGTCTCTAAGTTTGTCTCTAAATTTGTCTCTAAGTTTGTCTCGTCGTCAGGCTCTTTCGCCTCCGCCGCGCCCGCGCGGAGTTGCGTCTCGACGCGCTTCGTCTGACGCCGCAAGAGGGCGAAGGCGCAGGCGGCGAGGAGCGCGACGAGCAGCCCGTAGCCGAGCGACCAGAGACGGCTCTGGCCGCCGAGCGTGAGTCCGGGTTCGAGGAGCAACGGGTAGCTCAAGAGCGCGAGAAGGCTGCCCGCGTTGCTCGCCGCGTAGAGAAAATACGGGTCGCGCGAGGACGCCTCGCGCGTCTCGGCGAACCACTTCTGCAAGAGCGGGCTGTTGGCGGAGACGGCGAAGAAGGGCAAGCCCACCGTCGTCAGTAAACTTCCGAGCAGCCAGAGCGACGGGTCGCCCTCGCGCGGCACGGAGCGCATGGTCGCCTCCGAGATGAGGATGGGAAACGCGAGCGCGGCCGAGAGCAGCAGGAGCGCGTGGACGAAGACCTGTCGGCGCAGCGTCAGCCATTTGGAGACGGCCAGCGCGTAGGCGTAGCCCGCAAGGAGCATCGCCTGAAAAAAGAGCATGCAGGTGTTCCACACGGCAGGCGTGCCGCCGAGAAGCGGCAGGAGCATCTTCGCCGCCATCGGTTGCACCCAGAACAGCAGCGTCGCGCTGGCGAACATCGTCGCGGCGTACAGCAGTGTCAACGCGCCTGAGCGTTTCGGCATGTGCTTCGTATGTTTACGCGAACCGGCACAGAGGGTTATCGGAAAATTAAAATCGTCGTCCCGCGGGGACGGTTGATAATAGCCCAGCGGTCAGACGCTGGGAATCGCCGTCGTTAAAGAATGCGAGTCCGGTAAGGACGATTGAAAATTCTCTTTCGCAACTTTCAACCGTCCCTACCGGACTCGCATTCTTTTCAACACATTATTACCCGGTCATAAATGGCCGGGCTATGATCAACCGTCCCCGCGGGACTTCCCAAGTCATTTTAAGCGGCGACCGAACGCGGGAGGAGCGTGGCGCGGAGCAGGTCGTTGAATCGTTCGGCGTGCTCGGTTTGCGGCGTCATGCGGCAGTGGTCGAAGATTTCGAGACGGGCGCGCGGGTTGAGGCGGCAGAGCGCGTCGGCATGTGCGACGGGCGTGGTGATGTCGTCCCTGCCCCAGACGAGCGTGACGGGCTGCGCGAGCCGCGCAAAGGCTTCACGGGTGTCGGCGTTGAGGTAGCCGGAGAGGAAGGCCGCGACGGCGTGCTGCGCGCCCGGTTGATGACTCGTCGTGTAGTAGTGCGCGATGAGTCGTTCGGTGGCGAAGCGACGGTCGTAGAAGAGTCGCTTGCGCGCGTAATCGCGCAGGCTCCGTTCGCTCGTCATCGCGTTGTAGAAGGATTCGCCGAGCACGGGCGAATGGAGCAGCCCGTAGAAGGCCGCGCCGGGCAGGTCGGGGCGCGAATCGAACGCGCCCGCGCCGGTCGGGGCGACGAGCGTGAGCGACGAGACGAGCGCGGGATGCTCGTCGGCGACGCGCACGGCGAAAGCCGCGCTCAAGCCCGCGGCCACGAGATGGGCGGGCGCGCGCCGCGCCTCATCGCCGAGAAAGTCTCTGACGAGCGCAACGTAGAGGTCTGCGGAATAGGGCGCGTGCGCGGGTTTGTCCGAGAGTCCGAAGCCGAGAAAGTCCGGGGCGTAGACGCGAAAGTCGGCGGCGAGCGCGTCGAAGTTTTTGCGCCACATGAAGGACGACGCGCCCGCGCCGATGTCGTGCAAAAAGACGAGCGGCTCGCCTCCCTCCGCGCCCGCCTCGCGGTAATAGATGCCCCCGTAGCGGGACGCGAACGCGCGCGCTTCGCCGCCGGGCGGGTTGTCTTCCGGTTCCGCCGCGACGCCGCGCGCGATTGACGCGTTGACGGCCGCCAGCGCGGCCACCCCCGCCCCGCCCGCCACGAAGAGTCCCTTCCAAAACTTTTGCTTCACACTCATAAAAGAAGAGGTCAGAGGCTGGAGGTTAGAGGTCAGTTAAAAGCAAGAACTGATTTTTACTAACCTCCGACCTCTGACCTCCGACCTCTCTGGCTTAAACAAAAGCGAAGTCGAACTGTTCCTGATGGACGCGTTCGTCGCTCGTGATGTCCACCGCGCCGAGATAGTCTTCGATCTCGGTGAGCACGTCGCTCTCGGTCGAGCGCAGCGCGCGCGCGACTTCGGGGTTGATGCGCAGGGTCGTCTGCTTGATTCCGTCGCCGTTCATGCCGCGCGAGAGGCGGCGCGCTTCGTCGAGGATTTCGTAGCAGATGGTCTGCGCCGATTTGACCAGCCCCGCGCCCTGACAATATTGGCAGGGGCTACAGAGCGTGCGTTCGAGCGACTGTTTGACGCGCTTGCGGGTCATGATGACGAGGCCGAAATCGTTGAAGGAGAGCACCTTCGTCGGCGACTTGTCATCGCGCAAGGCGTCTTGCAGCGCGCCCATCACGCGGTTGCGGTTGCGCCTGTCCTCCATGTCGATGAGGTCGAGGACGATGATGCCGCCGAGGTCGCGCAAGCGTATCTGGCGCGCGATCTCTTCGGCCGCTTCGAGGTTCGTGCGCGTGATCGTGTCTTCGAGACGCGTGCCGCCGCGCCCGACGAATTTGCCCGTGTTCACGTCGATGGCGACGAGAGCCTCCGTTTGGTTGATGACGAGATAGCCGCCCGACTTCAACCAGACGCGCGGTTTGATCGCCTTGTCGATCTCGGCCTGCACGCCGAAGGCTTCGAGGATCGGCTCGTCGCGCGTGTAAAGTTTGACGCGTTTGACGAGGCGCGGCTGGATGCGGTTGATGAACTCGACGATCTGCTCGTATTCCTCTTCCGAGTCAACGCGGATGGCCGCGAAATCGTCCGAGAGTTGATCGCGCAGGATGCGCTGCACGAGGTCGAGGTCTTTGTGCGTGAGCGTCGGCGCTTTCTGCTTCTCGGCCATGCGGCGGATGTCGAGCCACGTGCGGACGAGATAACGCGCATCGTCGCGCAGGTCTTGTTCGCTGATGCCGATCCCGGCGGTGCGAACGATGAAGCCGCCCGAAGGCACGTCCTCCGTCTCGCGGATGTCTTTGATCAGCTTGCGCAGGCGCACGCGCTCGCTGTCCGATTCGATCTTGCGCGAGACGCCGACGTGTTCCACCGTCGGCATGTAGACGAGGAAGCGACCGGGCAGAGCGATGTGCGACGTGATGCGCGCGCCCTTCGCCGCAATCGGCTCTTTCGCGATCTGGACGAGAACCTCTTGGCCTTCGCGCAAAAGGTCTGTGATGAGCGGCGTGTGGCGTTCGCGCCGGTCGCCGCGTCCGCCGCCGCTGCTGCCGCTCCGCCCGCCGTCGCTGCGTCCGCCGCTGCCGCTGCGCCCCGCGACGCCCTCGCTGCTACCCTCGGTGCGCCCGCCGCCGCCCTCGGTGCGTTCGCCCCCGGTCGGCGCGGCGCCGCCGCCGCGCTCCGCGCCGCCACGATCCCCGCGCCCGCCACGATCTCCGCGATCATTGCGTTCACTGCGTTCGTTGCGCCCGCCGCGCGGTTGGCGGCCTCTGGGTTCGGGACGCGCATCGGGACGCGCATCGGGACGCGCATCGGGACGCGTATCGGGACGCGCTTCCGCGCGCGGTTCGGACTGCGCTTCCTGAACATCTTCGACCACCGCCGCGGCCTCTGTCGCCACCGGTTCGATGATCTCTTCGGCATGACCGTTCGAGCGATCTTCTTCGCCGCCGTTCTCGCCGGGCGCGCCGCCGGGGCGACGGTTGCGCCGCCGCCCGCCGCGCCGCGCAAATTCATCGCGCACGCGCCGCGACTTAACGCTCGCCTCGGAGTCGGCCA
Source organism: Pyrinomonadaceae bacterium (assembly GCA_035644995.1). Classification (GTDB taxonomy): domain Bacteria; phylum Acidobacteriota; class Blastocatellia; order Pyrinomonadales; family Pyrinomonadaceae; genus JAIVJZ01. Next base: position 3,875 of record DASQNL010000415.1, read on the forward strand.
ATGTTTGATCGCCGCCCATCGCTGCGGCCGCCGCGTCGTCCGGGGCGTTGCCATCGGCGGTCGCCACTGCGGTTGCCTCGCCGGACTTGGCTGCTCTGCCGCGACGCGTCTGCGCGCCCTTGGCCGCCGCCTTACCCTTCGTGGCCGACTTCTTCGAGGCGGGTTCTTTCGTCGCGCGCGAACGGCTGCTCTTTTTCGGAGCGGCCTCGTCGGTCGCCGCCGTTTCGGTCGTCGTCTCGCCGGAAGTTTCGCCGCTCGTCTCGTCGCTCGTCTCGTCGCCGGCCGGGGCGGCCTTCTTGCCCTTGCCGCCGCCGCGCCGCGACTTGCTCGCTTTGCCGCGCGCGGAAGTCGCCGCTTCGTCGCCCGTAGACGGGGGCACGCCCTCGCCGTCGTCGCTCACGCGCTCGAACGATTGCGTGGGCGTCGCCGTCAAAGCGGAGTCTTCACCGGCGTCGTCTATGAAAGCCGAGACGGAAGCGGCCACCGCCGGTTGGACGGCCTCGACCGCAGCGCGCGGAGCATCCGTCTCGTCGTCGTCATCGGCGATGCGCTGGAAGGAACTGCCGCCGGAGATGTTTTCGGAAGAGAGAAGCGAGCCGACTTCGGCTTCCGCCGTCGTCTCCATGTCGAACTCGATGGCGTGAATCTGATCCGTGAGCCGTTCTTGCAGGCGCGCGTCTTTGAACATCTCGCCGTTGGCGACCGCGGCCTCGTCGTCGACGACGCGCTCGAATGAATTGTCGGCCACGACGAAAGGCGTGTTCAAATCTTCGCGCGCCGAGAGACGCGCCTGCACGTCGTCGGAAAAACTGGTCGACGGTTGTTGCGAACCGCCGCCAACGGCCGAGGCCGCCGCGCCGATTTCGCGCTCCTGCCCTTCGCGCCCGCCGCCGCCGCGCCGTTTGCGGTCGCGCCTGCCGCGCCTTCCGGTTTCCGCCCCGCTGTCATCTTCGTCGTTGGCGTGCGCGGCTTCCGGTTCATTCGCGGTTTGCGCCGCGATGGGCTGCTGCTGCTGCGGTTGCTGCTGCGCTTTGTCCGTCTCCTCGTCGCCCTCTTCTTCGTCGTCCTCTCCGCCGACGGTCGGTTGCGCGCGTTCCTGCGCCGACTCCATCTGGCGTTCGCGTTCGAGGCGTGAGCGTTCGATCTTCTCGGCGGCGGCGCGGGCGGCGGCCGCGTCGTCCGCGCCCTCCGTCTTCTTCTTGTCCACCACGATGCGCTCGAACTCTTCTTCCTCGTCGAAGAAGTCGGAGACGTAGAGGAAGGCGTCGCGCTCCAGGCCGATGTCCACAAAGGCCGACTGCATGCCGGGCAGCACGCGCATCACGCGCCCCTTGTAGATGTTGCCGACGATGCCTTGACCGTCCTCGCCGCGTTCGATGTAAAACTCCGTGACCTTGCCGTTCTCGATGATGGCGATCTTCTTTTCGCGCCCGTTGACGCTCACGATTAATTCTTTCGACATGAGAAAATTTTTGACTCCTGATACGACTCTGCGGCGCGTCCTTCGTTCAACGAGGGGCGGCGGCCGTGGTGTGGAAATAGGGCGGGCGAACTGTGAGTGCGCGCGCTTGCATTGTTTAGTGTCGGGCGCAGGCGTTCGATACCTCGCGACGGAAGCGGCGACGCCGCAGGGGCGTCGGGCGCGGGTAGGAGATGAGATGGGTTGGAATTTCCGAGCCGACGGCGGGACGCGTGCGCTGGCGCAAATCGGACTGTTCTGCGGTGGCCTGACGAAAGCGCGCCTCACGCTGCCATGGCGGAACCTGCCCGGCATTCACGTGCGCTGCTTCCGCCTGAGCGGAAAAGCGATTTGAACTGTTCACCTGAAACTCCGTCGAGCCGTCGGGTCGCGCGCCGTGCGGGAGCGGAGGCGGGCGGCGGGTGATCCGAGACCGACGGCGCGCGCATAAATCGCGCGGCGCGGACATGTCACCCTCCGGCCTGACGTTTCCTGACTCTCGCAAGCAACAGCGGACAGCCTCTCCGTGTCGAGAGCGTGCAAACGCGCGCGCCCCACGTGGCCGTCAACGGCTTCAAACATCTCATCAACAATCGCGGAACCGTTGTCCGCGATGCTGTAAAAAAATCGTCTCGTCTCTGCGGGGTGCGAGATTGAATCGCGTCGCGACTCAAAGCGCGTCTGCACCGCGCCGGTAAATCCGGCTTGGGACGAGGCACGGCGAGTATAACCGACGACCTTGCGAAACGCGAGTAAAGATGCGCGCCGCGAGCGGCGTCGGCAACCGGCG
>DASQNL010000416.1:0-11620 GCA_035644995.1 Pyrinomonadaceae bacterium
CTTCGATCCGCGCGCCTCGTCTCACGCGCACGCCTACGGTCTCATGCAACTGCTGCTCGAAACGGCGCAACGCACCGCGCGCAAGTACGGCATTACCCGCCCCGTCACGCGCGACGCGCTGCTCTCCGACCCGCAACTCAACATCCAACTCGGCACCGGCTACCTGCGCGATCAACTCAACACCTTCGGGCGCATCGAGTATGTCGCCGCCGCCTACAACGCCGGGCCGGGGCGCGCCGTGCGTTGGCGCGCCGAACTCCCCGCCGAGATGGACGAGTGGGCGGAGGCCGTGCCCTTCACGGAGACGCGCGGCTACGTGCAGGGCGTCGTCAGAAACACCTTGCAATACAAACGGCTCTACGACGAACAGGGACGCTTCCGCGCCGAAGTCGGGGCGCGCGCCCTGCGCCCCGCCCCCGCCGCCACGAGCGCGCAACCTGCAAACAGCACGGTGCGTCCGCGCCGCGCGACGCCCGACGAGGAAGAGTTGAGAGAGGAACGATAAGCCCGTCACGGGAAGATTGGAGGAGACTGAAATGAAAGAGACGACGCAAGCGGAGATGCGACGGCGGCCACCACGTTCGGCTCTCGACTTCCGGCCTTCTCCACCTCGCTCCTTCGTGCTGCTCGCCCTCGCCTTCGCGCTCGCTTCGTCTCACGCGCATGCCCAGAGAAAGAAACCGGCTCCGCGAGCGAGCGGGGCGACGACGGCCGCCGGAGGAGCGTCGGCCGGAGGAGCGTCGGCCAAGGCTCGAACTCCGGCCGTCGCGGCGAAATCCATCACGTTGAAAACCGAGCCGAAGGCCGTCGTCTGGTTCGACGAGGTGCGGCGCGGGGTGACGAACGAGTCGGGGCAGTTCGAGATCGAGCGAGTTTCGGCCGGTCGCCACATCCTGCGCGTGCGCGCGTCGGGTTTCCAAGAACGCACGCTGCCGATCCTGCCCGCGCAGCGCGGCGCGCTCGTCGTCGCGCTCACGCGCGCCACGGACGAAGCCGAACTCGCCTTCCAGCAGGCAGAAGAAGCGAGCGAGCGCGCCGCCAACGACGAGGCGCGCCGCGCGGCCGCCGAACTTTATCGACGCGCCCTTCAGCTTCGTCCCCGTTTTGCCGTCGCGCGCATCGGGCTGGCGCGCGTCCTGCTCGATTTGAATGATTATGAAGGCGCGCTCGACGAAGTTGAGGAAGCGCGCCGGAGTCGTCCCGGCTGGGCGGAAGCGTCGGCCGTCGAGGGACGCATATTTCGCGCCTCGGCGCAAAACGCGGAGGCGGTCGAAGCCTACGCGCGCGCCATCCGCGAGGCGCGCGGCTTCCAGCCCGAAGCGCACACCGGCCTCGGCATCATCTATGAAGAAGAGGGCAAGTATGAGGAAGCGGCGGCGGCCTATCTGAAAGCCGTCGCGCAACTCTCCGACACCGAACCCGTCCTCTACGAGTTGCTCGGCAGGGTCTATGAGCGTCTGGAGAAATACGGGGAAGCCGTCGCGGCCTACGAGAAATATCTGAAGCTCGCCCCGAACGGCAAACTCGCGCCCGCCATCGAGTCGGTCATCGAACAACTACGCAAACAGGCCGCCGAACAGGACTAGGCCGCGCGCCGACTAGGACAGCCGCGCGCTGACTAGGACAGCCGCCCGCCGCCGCCGCCGTCCGCGTCGTTGCAGCGCGGCGCGAGTTTGCCGAACGCGGCGCGGCCGATCACGGTCATCACGATGATCATGATCGGCCCCACCAGAATGCCGCCCGCGCGCGCCGTCATGGCCTTTGCCATCGGCACGGTCGTGCCTTCGGGCACGTTCAGCGCGTCCCAGTGCGTGAAGTAGGTGTTGAGGTCTGCGGCGTAGCTGATGAGCGTCGCCGTGAAGATCAGTATTTGCGAGAACAGGCCGAGCACGAGGCCGATGAGGATCGTGCCCACCCAGTTGAAGTTGCCGATGCGATTGGACATCGCGCCGTAGATGAGCGCGCAGATGATCGTCAGGCCGACGATGGAGAACATCGCGTTGCCGCGCGGCGCGTATGGCATGCCCGCGAGGCCGACGGAGAAGCGCGCAATCGTCCAGATGACGAGCAGGACTAAGGGCAGGCGCACGAAGCGCAGAACACGTAGAAGCATGGGGGTAGCACCTCTTTCACAGGGAGAATGGAAGAACTTTTTTGCGCCGCCGGCCGCTAGAATAAACCTAACTTTTTCGCGGCCACCACGAGCAGGAAGGATACCACGAGAAAAGTCGCGAGCCACGGGCGGTTGCCCATCGGGCACTTGTTGTCATTCGTCTCTTCGCTCATCGCCGATTCCAATTTGCCTCAAGGCCGCCGTCTGTGCGAGCATCGCGCCTTGCGGTTAAACGATCTCTCATCTCATTTCTCAACGAGTCCAATTTACAATGACACGTCCAGCCGCCACAACGCCGCGCCGCCACGTCTCCGAGAAGGCGAGCCGCTTCACCGAGTCCGTCATCCGCGAGATGACGCGCGAGGCCATCAAGCATGGCGCGGTGAATCTCTCGCAGGGCTTCCCCGATTTTCCCGCGCCCGCCGAAATCAAAGAGGCGGCGATGCGCGCCATTGACGCCGACGTTAATCAGTATGCGATCACGTGGGGGGCGCGCGATTTCCGCGAGGCGATTGCGGAGAAGACGAAGTGGTATCTCGGACTCGACGTTGACCCGGAGACGGAACTGACCGTCACCTGCGGCTCGACCGAAGGCATGATCGCGGCGATGATGGCGACCGTCGATCCCGGCGAGGAGGTCGTCATCTTCGAGCCGTTCTACGAGAACTACGCGCCCGACGCCATTCTCTCCGATGCCCGCCCGCGCTACGTCCCTCTGCGCGCGCCCGATTGGACGTTCGACCGCGACGAACTCCGCGCGGCCTTCAACGAGCGCACCAAAGCGATCATCATCTGCAACCCGAACAACCCGACCGGCAAAGTCTTCACCCGCGACGAACTCGAATTCATCGCCGCGCTCTGCCGCGAGCACGACGCGCTCTGCTTCACCGATGAAATCTACGAGCACATCCTCTACCCGCGCGCAGGAGCCGAGATCGAACACGTCTCGATGGCGCAGATGGAAGGCATGCGCGAGCGCACCGTCATCGTCAACTCGATGTCGAAGACCTACTCGGTGACGGGCTGGCGCGTCGGCTACTGCATCGCGCCGCCCGCCATCACCTCGGCCATCCGCAAAGTTCACGACTTTCTCACCGTCGGCGCGGCCGCCCCGCTGCAAGCCGCCGGGGCGATGGCTCTGCGCCTGCCGCCCGCCTATTACGAGCGCTTGCAAACCGACTACATCGCGCGGCGCGATCTGCTTCTGCCCATCCTCGAAGACGCCGGATTTCGCATCTTCCCTCCCGACGGCGCGTACTACGTGATGACCGACATCTCCGCCTTCGGCTTCCCGAACGATGTCGAATTCACGCGCCACTTGATTCAGCAGGTCGGCGTCGCCTGCGTGCCCGGCTCATCCTTCTATAGCGATCCGGCGCGCGGCGCGCAACAGGTGCGCTTCTGCTTCTGCAAAAAAGACGAGACGCTCCACGCCGCCGCCGAGCGTCTTCAAAAACTTCGCGCTTGAAACCGCGAACCGGCAGCGGCCGGCCTGATTGAAACTCCGAAGCCTTCCAAACGATTAAGCCGACGTGTGGGACACGAAACGTCAAATCATCTGGCTCTCGACCGCCCTCATCTTCGGCACGTTCGTCGTCTATCAACACGCCCGCGACGAGGCCGACGGCTTCGACCCGGCCTATTTCGCCCTCCTCGAAGTCATCCTCCTCATCGTCATCGCCGCGATGTTTTATTTCTACTCTAAGAACAGTGACAGGTGACGGGTGACAAGTTAAACCCGCTTGTCTTTCAAACCTGTCACCTGTCACCCGTCACTTGTCACTGGTGGTTCGGGGGCTGCGCCGACTTGTAGCGGAGGCTGATGCCGGGGCTGCCGACGATGAGCAGGCGGCGCGCTTCGGAGTAGGGGAGGGCGGTCGGGGAATATGAGAGCAGGTAGCGATGCTTGCGCAGTTCGTCGCAGATGGTCTTGGCGGACTCGGCCGGTTTGTCGAGCGGCAGGATGCGTCCGCCCGTGCCTTCGACGAGTTGTTGCACAACCTGCGCGGGCTTCGGTTGATCGCGGCGGTGCGCGCCGCCGGTGCGGTCGGGGATTTGCAAGGCGTAGATGGTGATGTCGGACTTTTGCAGTTCTTTGAGCAGGTCTTTGAACTTCGTGTTGCTGCCGCGATCCAGCCCGTCGCCGATGAGCACGATGACGCGCTTGCGGTTCGAGCCGGTGAGCGGGCGCAAGGCCACTTCGATCACGTCGTTGACCGCGTCGAACAGGTGCGGGTTGCCCTTCTTTCTCAGGAGCGCGACGGCCTCTTCCACATCTTTCGTCTTGTCCGTCCAATCGGCGGAGAGTTGTTCGGCGCGCTCGTCGAAGCCCGCGATGAGCAGTTGGTCGCCGTCGTAAATCTCGTAGGCGAACTCGCGCGCCACGCTCGCCAGTTTCGGCACGTCGGTGCGCAAGGAGAGCGAGTTGTCGAAGAGGAGGACGATGCGCGCGGGGCCGGTGTCGGGCGTCAGGTTCTGGATGCTCTGTTCGATGCCGTCGTCGTAGAGGGCGAGTTCCTTGGAGGTGATGGGCGCGTTCGAGCCGTCTACGCGCACGGCGACGAGGTTGAGTTGCGTGGCGCGCTCGCGCGAGTTGACGGGACGCCGACCCGCCTGCCCCGCCGCCGCGAGACACGCGGCGAGCATCAGACCGGCGACGATTAAAACTTTAGGGTACGACACAGGGCTTGGCCTCGAAGTAGGGAGCTTGACTTAACCGCTTTTCGAGGGCTTGGATGTTGCGACCGGCCGAGAGGTTTTCTTCAGTTTGGTTTCTTCCACGGCGGCGGGTTCGGATTTGGTCTCTGCGGCGGCGGTTTTGGTGTCGGCCGCGCTGTCCGTCTTGGTGTCCGGCGCGCTCACGATCTTGGCCGGTTCTTTATCGGCCTCGCCGGTCTTTTTCTTGGCATAGTCTGTTACGTACCAGCCCGTGCCTTTGAGTTGAAAGCTGGTCGTCGACCACTCTTTCTCCAACTTCCCGCCGCAATTCTCGCAACGCTTCAAAGGCTTGTCCGTAATCTTCTGCATCACCTCGACGCGCGCCCGGCACTTCTGGCAACTGTATTCGTAAATCGGCATAAATCTTCCAGTCGGCTCCAGCAACAAATTCGAGTTTGAACGTTTAGACGTGCGAGCGATTATACGAAGCACGCCGGGGGCGCGCAACCGCGTGCGAAATATCGGAGTCGGGAGAGGCCGCGCGGCCTCTTTGGGTGCGGCGACGGCAAAAAAATTTCTCTCCGGGAGCTATTTTTCGCACCCTTTCAATACGCCTGAATGCGTTCAGACCCCTCACAGCATCGCTCAGGATGAACGACCGGGGAGCCAAGTTTTAGCCCATCAGCAACTTGCGCCCGCGTGAATTAAATACAGACAGCAAAAGGACTTATTTGCATAAATTTAGTGCGGCGGAGCAACCGGGAGAGATGATCGTCCATCTTATCCCCGGTTTCGATTAACGCTCTTTGCAAATCGTTTCCACCATGCGCAGCCCCCAACCCTTTGCGCCGCACCAGCGATGCAACCGACGGCGTCGAACTACAATTCGACCCAAGCTCACATGGAGAACGACTGAATGCAGATTACCCGACACGTCCCCCATTTCCGCTCTTTTAAATTATCACTTTTAACTCTCTTCGCCCTTTTTCTCATCACCAATTTCACCAGCATCGGAACCAGCGTCTTCGCGCCCTCGGCTGCGGCGACCATTCGCGCCAAAGCAAACTTCATCCCCACGGACATCCCGACCTCCGGCGACGCCGAAATTGATCTCCTGATCTTTAATGCGGGCAAAGAATACGGCGTTGACCCGCGCTTGATTCACGCCGTGGCCTATCAGGAGTCGCGCTACAAGACGGACGCCGTGTCGCACGCCGGCGCGCAAGGTCTCATGCAGATGATGCCCGCCACGGCCGAGCGTTTCGCCGTCGAGGGCAAGACGGGCTTGGAACAAAACGTCTACGCCGGGACGAAACTCCTGCGCTGGCTCTTGAAGCGTTTCGACGGCAACGTCTCGCTCGCGCTCGCCGGTTACAACGCGGGCGAAGGCTCCGTTGACAAATACGACGGCATCCCGCCCTACAAAGAGACCGAGAACTACGTGCGCAAGATCACCGCCAACTACGGCAAAACTTATCACCCCGTTCTCAAGCCGGCCGAAGCCAACCTCCACTTCCGCCTCACCGCGGAGATCGCACAGAATTAAGAAGCTGTTTGCATCAGTCCCGGCAGGGACGATTGGGAATAGCCCAGCCATTTATGGCTGGGGATTAGTTATAAAGACAATGTGTAAGTCCCGGAGGGACGATTGAATGTTCATCACGATTCAATCGTCCCTCCGGGACTTTCTGCCAAAGAGGCGTTCACAACCCCCGGCGATAAATCGCCGGGCTATTCTCTATTGTCCCTACGGGACAATAGACTCACCTCTCATCATTCATCTCTCATCCCTTCTTTGCTATCATCTGCGCTCGACATTCCTCTCGCCTGAGAACGCGCAACCATAGGGGTTAGACGGTTAACACGTCCTGCGCGCGCGGCGAGTCCTTCGGTTAAGGAGCAAGAGCGCCCTTGTCTTTGCAGCCCACGCCCATCACCAGCCTCGAATCGCTTTCGCTCGAACGCAAGATCAAGATGCACGAGGCGCGCGAAGCGATCATCAATCGCCTCGCGCCCTCGATCCACACCAAGATCGACCTCGACAAATTCCTGCAAGCCGTCGTCAGCGAACTGGGGCAGATGATGGACGTGGATCGCTGCGACGTGATCCAGCTCGCTTCCGGGGGCGAACTGCGCATCAGCCACGAGTGGCGCGCGGGCGCGGACATTCCTTCGAGCCTCGGCATGTCCGTCCCCGTAGACTTCCGCCAGCTCGCCGGTCGCTTCAATCTCGCGCAGCCCATCCGCATTGACGACACCGCCGCGCCCGATCTCGATCCGAAAGTGAGTCTCCTGCCCGCGAGCCTCAACACGCGTTCGCTCCTCGTCGTCCCCGTAGTGCTCGCGGGCGACGTGCTCGGCCTCGTCGGCATGCACACGGTGCGCGCCCCGCGCCGCTGGCTCGACGAAGAAGTCTCCTTCCTCCAATCTATCGCGCGCCAGATCGCCGTGGGCTACCAGTACGCGCGGCTCTACACGGATCAGCAGCGCGAATCGCACCGCACGCGCGCGCTGCTGGAGATCGCCAACACCTTAAACGCGCGCTCGGATTTCAACGAGGTCACGTCGCTCGTTTTGGAGCGTGCGCTCGCGCTCGTCGGCGCGGACTATTGCGCGCTCGGCGTGATGAACCCGACGGGCAAGGCCGTCAGCCTCGCCGCCTTCAAGGCCGCCCCTCATGCCGCCACCGAAGGCGTGCGCGGCCTCATCAAAGAGCACGGCCAGTCAATCGACATCACGGACTACCCGGCCGTGCAAGAGTTGTTCAAGGAAGGCAAGACGCTGCAAGTCTTCGACACGACGCTGCCGCCGCCCATCCGTTTCGTCTTCAACGCCACGCTCGGCGGCCACGCCGCGCTGGTCGCGCCCGTCCACGTCGGCGGGCAAACCTTCGGGCTGCTCGGCCTCGTCTGGAGCGCGCCGCGCGAGAGTTTCGACGAACACGAGACCGCGCTCGTCGAAGGCATCGCCGACCAACTCGGCACCGCTCTGGAGCGCGACCAACTCTCCGCGGAAGTGATGCGCCTGCGCACCGTCCTGCATCAACGCCGCGCCGAAGACCGCATCATCGGCCAAGCTCCCGCCATCCGCCGCGCCATCGAACTCGCCTTGAACGTCGCCGACACGCAGACCTCCGTGCTCATTCAAGGCGAAAGCGGCACCGGCAAAGAACTGCTCGCCAACCTCATTCACTACAACTCGCGCAGCAAGGATCGCACCTACATCAAACTCAACTGCGGCGCGATCCCCGAAACCCTTCTCGAATCCGAACTCTTCGGCCACGAGCGCGGCGCGTTCACGGATGCGCGCGCGCGCCGTCGCGGCAAGTTTGAAGAGGCCGACGGCGGCACGCTGTTTCTCGACGAGATCGGCGAGATGAGTCTGTCGGCGCAGGTGCGTCTCTTGCGCGTTTTGCAGGACGGGGAGTTCACGCGCGTCGGCGGCAACGATGTCATCAAATCGGAGGTGCGCGTCATCGCCGCTTCTAATGTCGACCTCGAACGCGCCGTCGAAGGAGGCACGTTCCGGCGCGATCTCTTCTACCGCCTCTCGGTCTTCCCCATCCGCCTGCCGCCCTTGCGCGAGCGCGCCGAAGACGTGCACCCGCTCGTCATACATTTTCTCGAACACTACAAACAGAAGACCGGCCGCTACATCTCCGGCATCTCGAAGGACGCCCTCGCCGCCCTCACCGGCTACGATTGGCCGGGCAACGTCCGCGAGTTGGAGAACGCTGTCGAGCGCGCCGTCATCATCGCCTCCGGCCGCCAGATCGAACTCGACGACCTGCCCGAAGCCATCGGCCGCCCCCTGATCGAAGCGCGCGCCCACACCCGCAACGAGCGCACCCGCGCCTCTGCGGAAGGCCGCCACATTAAACTCGAACTCGACATTCCCTCCACCCTCGACGAGATCGAACGACGCGCCATCGAAGCCACCCTCGACTACACGGGCGGCGACAAAACCCGCACCGCCCGCACCTTGCGGATCGGTCGCAAAACCCTCTACCGCAAACTGCTGGATTACCGGGGCGACGCACCAGATTAATCGCCCATCATGCCATTAAACTGCGACCCGCTATATATTTAATAGTTGGTGTGTTCTTACCTGAATAGCAGAAGCAGGTTATTGTTAATTCATTGACTAATTTCTCCAGTTCATAATAAATTCATTTCTTAGAAAGGCTGTTAACTTCAACTTGGGAATACATAATGAATGATTCAGAAGAACTAGGGCATTTCCTCAAACAGTATGGAAACTATGTTGTTGATATTCTGAAGCCCACCGAATACGAAATCAAAGCCTTACTCAAGTCTTGGACAAATACTGATTATTGGGGGAAGTATGCTCAATTAAGCCGACTTCCTTCGCCCTCACCTATTCAATATGTAAAAGCTCGAACGAAAAGACCGGAAAGTGTCGTTGATAAAATCTTACGAAAGCAGTCTTTATTCCCAGATGGACTGACTTTGGACAGTGTTCGTGCGATGAATGATGCTGTTGCTGGTAGGATTGTTTGCTATTTTTTGTCGAATCTTCCTTTAATTCACTGTGAAATTCTTAATACTGAATCATTAGAGATTTCTACAGAGCATCCTCCAGTAGCTTATCTGAGCGAAGATTTAACACAACGCTTAGGGTTAACTGATATTAAAAGAGTTCCTAAAGAGAGCGGATATGCTTCAATTCACTATATCCTCAAATTTAGGTCAAGTGATGTTTCAAAAGAACAGCGTCCTTGGTTTGAGCTACAAGTGAGGACGCTTGCTGAAAATGTTTGGGGCGAAATTGAGCATGTTTTGGGCTATAAGCCTAATAAAAGAACTTCATTTGCTGTCAGAAAGCAATTTCAGATAATTAGTTCCCAGCTTACTGCTATTGATGAGCATTTCAACCTTTTATTTGAAGAACTCTCAAGGTTTCAACAGGAAGTTGTCTATCGAGAGAATGATCCGCTTAATGCTGAAAATCTACCGGCCGTTTTAAGTGATATTGGAGTAGGTTGCGCGCAGCGAGAAATTGATGGGTTGCTTAAATTACTAAACAGCCGAAAAATTGAGAGTGTTAATTTATTGAATGATATAGCCACACCTCAACATATAGACATAATTCGTAATACGTATCGAGCCTACGAAAGACGTGCCCCCGACAATTTCGAGATTGTAGCCAGTATCGCAGCAATTGGAGGTATTACCGAAGAGGCACTGATGGTTGAAGCAATTAAAACTCAAATTGATTTTCTTAAAGCCTGGGTTGATTTAAAAAAACAACCCCCGCCTGATTAATATAGGCAACATCTATAAGTTAATTCGATCCAACCAATTTAGTAGCCTCCCTCTCATAATCTTTCCTTGTGCTGAAATCGGATACTGCTAGTGAGCGGTGGCTCATCTCTGGTATTGAGCGTGGCTTCATTTATCGGAGGAGTTGATGAAGCCCTAGCATCTCTTGACTACACGGGCGGCGACAAAACCCGCACCGCCCGCACCTTGCGGATCGGCCGCAAAACCCTCTACCGCAAACTGCTCGACTACCGGAACGACGACCCGGCCGCTTAGCTGCCGATAAGTCGGGCGTCAGTAGTCAAGGCTATGAAGCTGAACGAAAAGTAGCTATATTTTCCGCGTGCGTTTTGAGTGGAGTGAAGAGAAAGCTGCCGCCAATCTTGCCAAGCATGGCGTCTCCTTCGGTGAGGCCGTCACGGTGTTCGGCGATCCCCTTTCCGACACTTTTGATGATCCCGATCACTCGGTGGAAGAACGGCGATTCCTTATCATCGGCGCATCCGACCGGGGTAGAATGCTGATCGTGGCGCATACGGATGATGGCGAAGTCGTCCGCATAATCAGCGCGCGCGAGCCGACGACGGGAGAGATAAAGTCTTATGAAGAAAGTTGAAGACGAACAGGAAGATGAGTTGCGCCCTGAGTACGATGTTTCGCAGTTGAAGAATAGAGTGCGCGGCAAATACGTCGGGCGTTACCGGGAAGGAACGAATCTTATTTTACTCGACCCCGATGTAGCGGCGGCGTTCCCGGACGCGAAAGCTGTGAATGAGGCGTTACGCTCGCTCATTGACGCGGCACAACGGCAAGGGTCTTAGCAGAGTTGAATCCGTCTACCGAGATTAACGGAGCAGTTTCGGAGGAGAACGATAGCGATGACGCAACAGACTCTTTCATACGAACAGTATCTCGACGGCTTGCCCGCCGAGCGGCGCGCGGAGGTCGAGCGCGTGTGGAGCGTGGTGCGCGCGCATGTGCCGCGCGGGTACCGGGAAGAGATCGATGCGAAGTTTTTGAGTTTCAAGGCGGGCGACGACTGGCTGGTCGCGCTGGCGAATCAGAAGAATTACATCAGCCTGTACCTGATGCCGCTCTACCTGTTTCCGGAGATGAAGGCGAAGTTCGACGCCGCCGCCGACGAGAAACTGAAGTGCGGGAAAAGTTGCATCAACTTTAAGCGCGCAGGGCAACTGCCGCTTGAGGTGTTGGGGGAGATCGTGGGCAGCTACGAGGCCGATGACTACGAGGAGCGTGTGCGACAGGTGCGTCGCGCCGAGCGGCCGCCGAGCGAGAAAGCTAAAGGCCGCGACTGAATGCGGCGGCGCGCTCTCGCGCGGCGCGCGACGACGCGGCGCGCGACGACGAGTATTTGTCGCCGCATGAGGGGAACATCCGCCGGGCGGCGCGCGTAAGGTTCGGAGCGACCGAAATTACCGGCCGCCGAAAGTGAACCTCGCGCTATGACATCCCTGTCCGCGATCCTGCTCGTCGCACACATCGTCGCCGGAACTCTCGCCGTCGTCATCGGCCTCGTCGCGCTCGTCGCGCCGAAACCCGTGCGGGC
>DASQNL010000417.1:0-4971 GCA_035644995.1 Pyrinomonadaceae bacterium
CTCACACCGCTCCAACGCGAAATAGAACACTTGCGCGCGCGCCTTTCTTCGTCCGACACGGAGGAACGGCGCGAGGCCGTCACGCGGCTCGGCGCGATGGCGCGCGCAGACAGTTCGCGCGCCGCTTTGCCCGCGCTCAAAGACGCGGCCGTGATCGTGCGCGCCACGGCCGCCCGCGCGATTCTATCGCTGCCCGCAAGCGAGGCGGCCGCCGCGTTGTTGCCGTTGCTCGCGGACAAGGATGAATTCGTGCGGCGGGAAACCGCATATGCTTTGGGCGAGACCCGTAGCCGCACGGCGGTGGAAGCGTTGGCGACCGCGCTCGCGCGCGACAAGGAGGCGGGCGTGCGCGGAGCGGCGGCCGTCGCGCTCGGCCAAATCGGCGACGAGGCGGCAACCTCCGTCTTGACCGAAGCCATCGGCCGCCGCATCGCACGCTCCGGCTTCCTCAATCGCATCACCTTTCGCCGGATGGAGGAGAACGAGTTCGTGCGTCGCTCGGCGGCCGTCGCCCTCGGGCAGATGAAAAGCCGCGCGGCCGTGCCCGCCCTCATCAGCGCGCTCGCCAACGAACGCGCCGGAGACGACGTGCGCCGCGAAGCCGCGCGCGCGCTCGGCTTGATCGGCGACCCGGCCGCCCTCCCAACCCTGCGCGCCGCGCTCGCCTCACGCGACCCGTATCTCTCGGAAATCGCTTCGGAAGCGATCCGTAAGCTCGAATCCGGGCGAGCCGTTTAGCCCGCACGCGTCTGGGTTCAGACTCATGCCCCGGCGAAGATTCGGCCTTTCAGTCATTAACTATCCCGCAATAGCGAAAAGCCGGAGGCGATAAACTCGCGCTCCGGCTTTCGTGTCTGTTAGACTGATCCTCTGCTCTCAGCTTTCCGATTTCTCCCCGCGTCCATGACTTTTCCGCGCCGCTTTGGTTTGCGGAATCGGCAGCCCGACGCCGCCGGACTTGGCTTCTAATTCTTCCGTCTCTTCCTCGGCAGGCCCGGCCTCGCTGATCAACGCGCCGCCCGAACGCTTCGAGAAGACCAGTTTGTTCTGCGTCTCGTGCAGGTCAACGTGAACCAGGTCGCCCAAGCCCACCTGAGCCGTCGCCACCAGATTCGAGAGCGGATAGACGAGGAAACGTTCAATCGAACGCTTCAGATGCCGCGCGCCGTACTTGAAATCAATGCCCTCTTTGAGCAGCATGTCCTTAGCCCTGTCGGCACACTGGAAGACGAACTTCGTGCCGGCCGAGCGCATGATGCGATCCTGCACGGAGGCCAGTTCGAGGTCGAGAATCTGGCGCAGGTGGTGCTCCTTGAGGCTGCGGAACACGACCACTTTGTCGATGCGATTCATAAACTCCGGCGAGAACTTGCGCCGCGCCGCCTCGACCGCCGTCCGGTAAATCTTCTGGTCAACTTCCGAGTCGTTCGGGTTCTTCCCGCCCTGCGTCGGGACGAAACCCATGCCGCCGGAAATCAATTCGGACATCTCGCGTGCGCCGAGATTCGAGGTCATCACGACCATCGTGTGCGAGAAATCGACGCGGCGATTGTCGCCGAGCGTGAGCGTGGCCTTGTCGAGAATGCCGAGCAGGAGTTGCCACAGGGAGTCGGAGGCCTTCTCGATCTCGTCGAAGAGGACGAGCGAGAGTTTCGTCTCTTCGGTGTGATAGCGGTCGAGATTTTCCTGCGTCAGCATCGGGCTGGTTTCGCGGTGGCCGAGATAGCCCGGAGGCGAGCCGATCAGCTTCGCGATCTCGTGCGAGTGCTGAAACTCCGCGCAGTCGATTTTGATCACCGCGCCGGGGTCGCCGAAGAGGACTTCGGCCGCCGCCTCGACGACGCGCGTTTTGCCTGAGCCGGTCGGGCCGAGAAAGAGCATCGTGCCGACGGGGCGGTTGAGGGGGTTCATGCCCGCGAGAAAAATTTGATAGAGGCCGCTCATGCGGCGCACCGCGCGCTCCTGACCGACGATGCGCGTCGAGAGCTTCTCTTCAAACTCCTGCGCGCGCGGACTCTTTTGATCCGGGTCAAGAAAGACTGTCTCGGTTATTTTTTTCTGTGTTTCCATTGCTGCAATCATCGCGACCGTCCTCCTTGCCTGAGCATTGTGGGCATACCTGAAAGCTCGCTGCCTGACGACCTCTTGGCCGTCGCACCCATGTCCTCATGCAAAGAACGATCCGTTCGTGTAATTGATGCGTCGGACGCGGCGCCGGTTGGCTAAATTGCGGCGTGCTCTCTCCGGCGTTCGAGAGTGAGCACACTATATAAACGACAATGCAAGATTTGTCACCACAAAATATGCTTCGCCCCGAAACTTTCGCGCCGCTCGGCGGCCTGCGCCGGACTGACAATTAGCGGCATAGCTCGACTGACAAATTACCGTCCTGGTGCAAAATTAAGCCGAGACGCACCAACAGGTGTAACGGGAAAAGAGAGAGGGCGCGGCGAAATTTCGCCGCGCCCTCCGGGTTATTATCTGGGTTGCCTGCCGTGCGACTTCAGTCGTAATACTCCAATCCGAGGTGCGTGATGAGGTCTTCGCCGCGCAGGTGGCGCAGGGTGTTTTTGAGTTTCATCAACTGGATGAAGATGTCGTGTTCCGGGTAGAGTTCGGGCGCGGTCATGGGCGATTTGAAGTAGAAAGAGAGCCATTCCTGCACGCCTCGCATCCCGACGCGCTGCGCGAGATCGAGGAAGAGGGCGAGGTCGAGCACGAGGGGCGCGGCCAGAATAGAATCGCGGCAGAGGAAATCGACTTTGATCTGCATCTTGTAGCCGAGCCAGCCGAAGATGTCGATGTTGTCCCAGCCCTCCTTGTTGTCGCCGCGCGGCGGGTAGTAGTTGATGCGGACGACGTGAGAGAAGTCCTTGTAGAGTTGGGGGTACACGTCGGGTTGGAGGATGTGTTCGAGCACGGAGAGCTTCGATTCCTCTTTGGTCTTGAAGGATTCGGGGTCGTCCAGCACTTCGCCGTCGCGGTTACCGAGGATGTTGGTCGAGTACCAGCCGTGCAAACCGAGCATGCGCGATTTCAAACCGGGCGCGAGGATGGTCTTCATCAAGGTCTGTCCGGTCTTGAAGTCCTTGCCGCAGAGGGGCGCGCTGTTTTGCTCCGCGAGTTCCACGAGGGCGGGCACGTCCACGGTCAGATTGGGCGCGCCGTTGGCGAAGGGGATGCCGAGTTTGAGCGCGGCGTAGGCGTAGATCATCGAGGGCGCGATGGCCTTGTGATCGTCGCGCATGGCCTGCTCGAAGGATTTGAGCGTTTTGTAGACGGCGTGCTGCTTGAGGAAGATTTCCGTCGAGGCAGCCCAGACCATCACGAGCCGCGCGCACTTGTTCTTGCGCTTGAACTCCTCGATCTCCGCGATCAACTGCTCCGCGAGGTCAAACTTGTTCTTGCCCTGTTTGACGTTCTCGCCGTTCAGCCGCTTCACGTAGTTCTGGTCGAAGACGGCCTTCATCGGCTTGATCTTCTGCAAGGGCGTTTTGAGCTTAGCGAGCAGGTCTTTTTCAAGCACGCCCGCGTGCATGGCCGCGTCGTAGGCCGACTCCGGGAAGATGTCCCACGCGCCGAAGACGAGATCGTTCAGCCCCGCGAGCGGCACGAAATCCTTGATCGCGGGCGAACGGTTGTCCGTCCGCTTGCCGAGCCGGATCGTGCCCATTTGCGTCAGACTGCCAATCGGCTCGGCCAGTCCCGCCTTGATCGCTTCCACGCCCGCGATGAACGTCGTGCTCACCGCGCCGAGTCCCACGAGCAACACGCCGAGTTTGCCCTTCGCCGCAGGAATCTCCGTACCCTTTTCGATTGCCATAATTTTGTCGCCATCCTCCGCGTTGAAAATATTACGCGTCGAGCATACGCGACCCGCCGCGCGCGCGTCTCGTCAAATCTTGCGCTTTGTCGTCGCAGAATTGCTAAGTACAGAGGTCAGAGGTTAGAGGTCAGAGATCAGTTAAAACAAGAGTTGATTCTTACTGACCTCTAGCCTCTAACCTCTGCTTTTACCAGTGCGGCGCGGAAGGCGCGTGGCGTGAGGCCGGTGAACCGGCGAAAGGCCTTGCCGAAGTGGCTTGAGTTGGCGTAGCCGACGCGGGCGGCGAGTTCGGTGATGGAATCGTCCGTGGTGGCGAGGAGCGTGCGGGCGCGTTCGATGCGGAGGGCGGCGAGATAGGCATGGGGGGGGAGGCCGGTCAGTTTCTTGAAGAGGCGCGCGAAGTGAAAGGGCGAGAGGTAGGCGGCGGCGGCCAACTCTTCGAGGGGCAATTCCTCCGCGAGGTGCGAGTGCATCAATTCGACGGCGCGACGGATACGACGGTCGATCAACCCGGCGCGGGAGAGTTCGAGTTCGTCTGTGCGGCGGATGCTGGCGTAGCGGCGGAGCAGTTGGATCAAAATTTGTTCGATGAGGGCGGCGATGATGAGTTCGTGGCCGGTTTCGGCGGCGCGCAGTTCGTCCGCGAGGTCGCGTGCGAGGCGTGCGAGGCGCGGGTCGTGTTCGATGGCCTGAGCGGGGAAGGTGATGCTCGCATCGTCGCGCGTGAGGCGGGCGCGCACGGCGCAGTCGAGCACGAAGGCGGGCGCGACGGAGAGGGCGAGCGTCTCGGTTTTGCCGCCGCGCGCGCTCGCCGACTCGCCCGGCGCGGCGACTAACAAGCCGGACTCGCCCAACTCGCCGCCGCGCGCGTCGTCCGGCTCGCCCGCCTGCCAGCGCACCCGGCCGCCGAGCACGAATAACGCGACGTAGGCCGGGCGCGCCTCGCCCGCCCATTGTGCGCGCGCCGCGCGGCGATAGTGGATGGCATAATGTTCGTGGACGAAAATCTTGTCGTTAGCGGAGGCGGAGTTCTTCATGCCGGAAGCCGGGTCGTCTTGATTGTCGGGGCAGAGCTTCCCGCGGCGTCTATGGCTACGGGTTAAGAAATTCATCGCGCGCGGCGCGCATCCGCGCCGGATCGTTCG
>DASQNL010000418.1:0-6244 GCA_035644995.1 Pyrinomonadaceae bacterium
GGAGATGGAACGGGCGGCGGAGCGACTGTCGGGCGACGACCTCGGCGCACTCTTCGTGCAGGCTTTGGAACAACGCGCGAAGGGCGTGCGCGTGATTCTCGACGCGAAGGGGGCGCAGTAATAATGGTCATGCCGGAGTTAACCATCGCCCTGGCCAAAGGAAGGCTACAGGCCGCGACGCTCGAACAATTGGGGCGCGTCGGGATACGCGCCGACCGGGATGCGCTCGCCTCGCGTCGCCTGTGGGCGGGAGATGTGGAGGGACGCTATCGCTTCATTTTCGTCAAGCCCGTTGACGTGCCTGTTTATGTCGAGCACGGCATCGCGGATTGCGGCGTGGTCGGGCGCGACGTGCTGCTCGAATCCGAAGCCGATCTCCTGCAACCGCTCGATCTTCGCTTCGGCCTCTGCCGCGTCGTGGTGGCCTCCGACCGCCCGGAACTGCTCATGAACGGCTTCGGCATGCTGCGGGTGGCGACGAAATATCCGCGCATCACCGCGCGCTATTTCGGCGCGCGCGGAATCCCCGTGGAGATCATCGAGTTGGCGGGTTCGGTGGAACTCGCGCCCGTGCTCGGTCTCAGCGATTGCATCGTCGATCTGGTGGAAACCGGCAGGACGCTCGACGAGAACGGTCTGGGCGTGCTCGAAGTGATCCTCGAATCAACGGCGCGACTGGCGGTGAACCGCGCGAGCTTTCAGTTGAAAGCCGGGGCGGTCGGTCAATTGATCGCGTCGCTCGGCGCGGGCGCGAAGGAAGAGGCATAAAAGTGCAGGAACTGTCGAAGAGTTTGATCGAAATTGTCTCCCGCGAAGACGCGCCGGGACGCGCCCGCGCGCTCCGGCGCATCGCGGACAGAAACGTCGCGCTGGGCGCGGATGTCCTGGAGGGCACGGCGAGGATCGTGGAAGAGGTGCGCCTTCGGGGCGACGCCGCGCTCGTCGATTACGCCTTGCAGTTCGACCGCGTCGCGCTCACCCCGGCGGAGTTGCGGGTTGACGCGCGCGTGCTCGCGGCCTTGCGCGAGAGCATCGAGAGGGTTCGCGCGTTCCACGAGTTCGAGCGTCAGGAATCGTGGGAGGTGGAGACGGGGCGCGGCGTCCGCCTCGGCCAGCGCATCTCGCCCGTCGAGCGCGCGGGTCTCTACGTGCCCGGAGGGACGGCCAGCTATCCGTCTTCCGTCGTGATGAATGTCGTCCCGGCGCAGGTCGCGGGCGTCGCCCGCATCGTCGTCGCGACCCCGCCGCGCGCGCTTCACGAAAACCCCGCGGTCAGCGCGGCGCTGGTCGAACTCGGCGTCACGGAGGTTTACGCCGTCGGCGGCGCGCAGGCCATTGCCGCGCTGGCCTACGGGACGGAGACCGTGCCGCGCGTGGATGTCATCACGGGGCCGGGCAATAAGTATGTGGCGGCGGCAAAGAAATTGGTCTTCGGGGCGGTGGGCATCGATTCAATCGCCGGGCCGAGCGAGGTGGTTGTCATCGCCGACGAGACGGCGCGCGCCGATTTCATCGCCGCCGATCTGCTCGCGCAAGCCGAGCACGGCGAAGACGCTTCGGCCATACTCCTGACGACCAGCGACCGCCTCGCGCGAGAAACCGCGACGGAGCTTGCGCGACAGGCGCGCGATCTGCCGCGTCGCTCGATAGTCGAGCAATCGCTGGCGCAATACGGGGCGATCATCGTGGTCGAGAACATGACGGCGGCTTGCGAGATTGCGAACGCGTTAGCCCCGGAGCACCTGGAGATCATGGCGCGCGAAGAGGCGGAGATCATCCGCGCGGTGCGGAGCGCGGGCGCGATCTTCTGCGGCGCGCACGCGCCCGAAGCCGTCGGCGATTACATCGCGGGGACGAATCACGTCCTGCCGACGGGAGGGGCGGCGCGCTTCTCATCGGCCTTGAGCGTCCAGAACTTCCTGAAGCGGACGAGCTTGATCAGATACACGCGGGCGGAACTCGAACGAACCGCGCCGATGATCGCCGCGCTGGCCGAAGCCGAAGGACTGGACGCGCACGCGCGCTCCGCCATGATACGTTTGGAGAGGAGCAACGGGGATGCGTAGTCCGGCGGAGAGCGTCAAAGCGCGCGTGCGCGAGTTGCGCCCCTACTCTCTCACGAACGAGAGCGCGCGAATCAAGCTCAACCAGAACGAGAATCCCTGGGACGCTCCCGTGAGCCTCAAGGAGGAAGTGTTCGCACGTCTCGGCGAGCGCGCCTGGTCGCGTTATCCCGACTTCGTGCCGGCGGCTTTACACGAACGGCTCGCAGCCTTCACGGGTTGGAAGCCCGACGGCATCATCGCGGGCAACGGCTCGAACGAGTTGATTCAAGCCTTACTGACCGTCACGGTCGGGGAAGGCGCACGCGTGCTCATCTCCGAGCCGACCTTTGCGCTCTACCGGCAAATCGCCACCATCCTCGGCGGCGAGATCGTGAGCGTTCCGCTGACGAGCGGATTCCAATACGACTTGAAGGCTTTGCGAAACGCGATTGAAGCCTCCGATCCGGCGGTGACGATCATCTGCTCGCCGAACAACCCGACCGGCTGCGTGCTGCCCGCCCGTGCCGTGGCCGAACTCGCCGAAGTCTCGCGGGGGCTGGTCGTTATCGACGAGGCTTATTTCGAGTTTGCGGGCGAGACGGCGGCGACGCTGCTTGAGCGGCACGCGAACGTGGTGATTCTGCGTACCTTCTCGAAGGCGTTGGGGTTGGCCGCGCTGCGCGTCGGCTACCTGCTGGCCGCGCCGGAACTGGCGCGCGAAATCTCAAAGGCCGTCCTCCCCTACAACCTCAACGCCGTCTCACAGTGCGCCGCCGAGGTCGTCGTCGAACGCTACGAGACGCACTTCAAGCCGCTGGTCGGGCGCATCGTCGCCGAGCGCGAAAGACTCTACGAGGAACTGGCGCGAATCGAGGGGCTGGAGCCGATTCGCTCGCGCGGAAACTTCATGATCGCGCATTCCGCGATTGCGCCGCGTCGCGTCTTTGAAGAACTTTTGCGGCGCGACATCCTGGCGCGCGACGTGAGCGGGTATCCGATGCTGAAAGAGTATTTCCGCGTCAGCGTCGGCGCGCCCTTCGAAAACGACTCTTTAATCGCAGCCCTGCGGGAGATTTACGCATGACCGACAACTTATCAACCAACGAGACGCCCGCAAACGATGTGGGGCAGGCGAGCGCGCCTCGCGCGGCTGTCGTCCAACGGCGGACGAACGAGACGGACGTGCGCGTCGCGCTCACGCTCGACGGAAGCGGGCGGGCGCAAGTTAAGACGGGCGTGCCGTTTCTCGACCACATGCTGGAACTCTTCACGCGCCACGCCCTGCTCGACCTCGAACTGGAATGTCGCGGCGACCTGCATATCGACGACCACCACTCCGTGGAGGACGTAGCCATCAGCCTTGGGCAGGCGCTCGCCCAGGCGCTCGGCGACAAAGCGGGCATCGCGCGCTACGGCGCGGCTCTCGTCCCGATGGACGAGAGCTTGTGCCGCTCCGTGATCGACCTTTCGGGACGCTTCTATCTCGTCTATGAAGTGCGAACCGAGCGGCAGACGGTCGGCAACTTTTCCGTCGAACTGGCGGAACACTTCTGGCGTTCCTTCGCGGAGGCCGCGCGCATGAACCTCCACATCGATCTCCTGCGCGGGCGCAACACTCATCACATACTCGAAGCCACCTTCAAGGCGACGGCGCGCGCGCTGCGTCAGGCCGTGGAGCGCGACCCGCGCGTCAGCGGAGTGCTCAGCACGAAAGGGACGCTCTGAAACCATGACACGCATCGCAATCATCGACTACGGCGTGGGCAACTTGCGCTCGGTGGAGAAGGCGTTCGCGGCGGCGGGCACGGCCGCCGTCGTGAGCGGCGAGGAGCGCGTGTTGCGTGAGGCGGACGCGCTGGTGCTGCCGGGCGTGGGCGCGTTCGGGGCGTGCGTGCGCGCTCTCGCGGACGGCGGCTTTGATGCGCTCATCCGCGAGCGCGTGGGCGAGGGCGTGCCGCTGATGGGCGTGTGCGTCGGGATGCAGATGCTTTTCGAGGAGTCGGAAGAGTTCGGTCGAAGCCCCGGTCTGGGTTTTTTGCGCGGTCGCGTGCGCCGCTTCGACAGCAGTTTGCGCGTGCCGCACGTCGGCTGGAATCAGGTCAGGGCAAAGGCGGGGGCGCACCCGCTGCTGGCGGGCGTGGAAGACGAAGCGTTCTTTTATTTCGTCCACTCTTATTATTGCGAGGCCGCCGACCCGGAAGATGCGATTGGCGAAACCGAGTACGGCGTGGCTTACGCTTCGGTCGTGGCGCGCGGGCGCGTCTGCGGCGTGCAATTTCACCCGGAGAAGAGTCAGGCCGCGGGGCTGCGCCTGCTCCGCAACTTCGCGGACGCCGTACCCGCGCGGGGATAAGGAAGATGCTCGCCAAACGAATCATTCCGTGTCTTGATGTTGATCGCGGCCGCGTGGTTAAAGGGGTGCGCTTCGCGTCGCTCGTGGACGCGGGCGACCCGGCCGAGCAGGCGCGGCGTTACGACGCGGAGGGCGCGGACGAACTCGTGTTCCTCGACATCACGGCTTCGAGCGATAAGCGCGACATCATGATCAATCTCGTGCGGCGCGTGGCCGACGAGGTGTTCATCCCGTTCACGGTCGGCGGCGGCCTCAACTCGCTCGAAGACATCCGCACGGCGCTGCGCGCCGGGGCTGACAAAGTTTCGCTCAACACGGCGGCCATCGAGCGACCGCAACTCATCCGCGAAGGCGCGGAGACATTCGGCAGCCAGTGCATGGTGGTGGCGATTGACGCGCGGCGAAGCACGGCGGCGGCGGCGGCGGGCGCGTCTGTTCCAAGCTGGGAGGTGTTCACGCATGGCGGGCGCAGGAGGTGCGACGGATTCGGCGCGGTGGAGTGGGCGGCGCGTGCCGAGGCGTTGGGCGCGGGCGAGATTCTTCTGACGAGCATGGACAGAGACGGAACCGGAGACGGCTACGACGTTGAATTGCTGCGCGCCGTGAGCGAGGTCGTGCGCATCCCCGTTATCGCCTCCGGCGGCGCGGGGCGGCTCGAACATTTTTACGAAGCGTTGACGGCGGGAGGGGCGAGCGCGGTGCTGGCCGCTTCGCTCTTTCATTTCGGTCAATTCAGGATCGCCGAGGTGAAAGAAGACTTGCGCGGGCGGGGGGTGACGGTGAGATGAACGTGAGGGTCGAAGATATTAAGTTTGACGGGCGCGGCCTCGTGCCCGTCGTCGTGCAGGACGCGGGGACGCGTGAAGTGCTCACGCTCGCCTACATGAACGAAGAGAGCCTGAGGCGCACGCTCGCCACCGGGGAGACGTGGTTCTGGTCGAGGTCGCGCGCGCGCCTGTGGCACAAGGGCGAGACTTCCGGCAACACGCAGCGCGTCGTCCGGGTCGGAGTTGACTGCGACCTCGATTCGCTCGTGGTGTTGGTCGAACCGGCGGGCGCAGCTTGCCACACCAACGAGTTTTCCTGTTTTCACGTCGGGTTGGATGGCGCGCCCGACGAAGTAACAGCCGCGCCGCGTGCGCCGGAACTTGGGAGGGCGTTGCGGGAACTGCGCTCCACGATTGAGTCGAGACGAAGCGAGATGCCCGCGGGGTCTTACACCACATACCTCTTCGAGCAGGGTCTGGACAAGATTCTGAAGAAGCTCGGCGAAGAGACGACCGAGACCGTCATCGCCGCCAAGAACGGCGACGCGGGCGCGCTCGTTTCGGAGACGGCCGATCTTCTCTATCATCTCTTGGTGCTGCTGGTGGAGCGCGGCGTCGCTCTCGATGATGTCGGTCGTGAATTGACGCGCCGCGAAGGAAAAAGGGGACGCGAATGAAAATAGAGAGCGGCGAGTTGAAAGAATTGTTGGACTTCACGGTGCGTCTCGCGCGGGAGGCGGGCGAGATTATTCAAGGCTATTACCAGCGTTCGTGCGCCGCCGAGCGTAAGCGCGACGGTTCGTTCGTCACGGCGGCCGACCGCGAAGCCGAAAGCCACCTGCGCCGCGCCATCGAAGCGTCGTTTCCCGCGGACTGGATTCTCGGCGAAGAAGAAGGCGAGCGCGCGGGCACGTCGCCCCGCCGCTGGATCATAGACCCGCTCGACGGCACTTACTCCTTCGTCCACGGCGTGCCGCTTTTCGGCGTGCTCGTCGGGTTGGAAGCGGACGGCGAGACGATGCTGGGCGTCGTGAATCTCCCGGCATTGAACGAGCTTGTTTACGCGGCGCGCGGGCTGG
>DASQNL010000419.1:0-5420 GCA_035644995.1 Pyrinomonadaceae bacterium
GTCATCAGCATCGAGACGGCGGACATCTATCGCACGCGGCAGACGGCCGAAGGCGTGCGCCGCGCGCTCGGCGCGAACTTCAAGACGGTTGACTGGCAGGAGGCGAACGCGCCTCTCTTCGCCGCCCTCCAACTCGAACGCCGCACCGTCGCGCTGATCATCGCGCTCATCATGTTCGTCGCCGCGCTCAACATCACCACCACGCTCGCGCTCGTCGTCGTCGAACGCCGCGCGGACATCGCCATTCTCGGCGCGATGGGGGCGCGCGCCCGGAGCATCATGCTCGTCTTCATCTGCGAGGGCGCGATCATCGGCGCGACGGGCGCGGGGCTTGGCGTCGCGCTCGGCCTCGCCGCCTGCTTCCTCGGCGACCGCTACAAACTCGTCTCGCTGCCCGCGGACGTTTACTCGCTCAGCGCGATCCCCTTTCACCCGCACCCGCGCGACGTGATGCTCGCCGCCCTCGCCGCCTTCGTCGTCAGCCTGCTCGCCACGGTCTACCCGGCGCGCTCCGCCGCGCGGCTCAAACCGGCCGAGGCTCTGCGGTATGAGTAAGGTTTCAAGTTTCAGGTTGCAGGTTTCAAGTCAGAACGTTCTCCGACTCGAACTCCGACCCTCGAACCGCCAACCTTCAGACTTGAAACCTGCAACCCGCAACTTGAAACTTGAAACCTGAAATTTGAAACTTCCTTAGTCTTGAAACTTAAAACTCGAAACTTCTTCAGTCCTGAAACTTGAAACTTGAAACTTGAAACCTGAAACCTTTTTAGACGTGCGCGAACTGCGCAAGGCTTACGCGTCGCCGTCGGGGGCGGCGTTGGAGGTGTTGCGCGGCGTGTCGTTCACGCTGGCGTCGGGCGAGATGTTGGCCGTGATGGGAGCGTCGGGCGCGGGCAAGTCGACGCTGCTGCACTTGCTCGGCGGGTTGGACGCGGCCGACGGCGGCAGCGCGCGTCTCGGCGAGATCGA
Source organism: Pyrinomonadaceae bacterium (assembly GCA_035644995.1). Lineage (GTDB taxonomy): Bacteria > Acidobacteriota > Blastocatellia > Pyrinomonadales > Pyrinomonadaceae > JAIVJZ01. The sequence continues at coordinate 970 of DASQNL010000419.1, forward strand.
GTTGACCCGCACGCGCGGCGCGGAACTGGCGCGCGTGCGCAACGAGCAGGTCGGGTTCGTCTTTCAGTTTCATCATCTGCTGCCGGACTTGACCGCGCTGGAGAATGTCGCGCTGCCGCTCATGGTCGCGCGTCGTCCGGCGCGCGCGGCGCGTGCGGCGGCGAGCGCGATGCTCGGAGCGGTCGGTTTGAGCGAGCGCGCGTCGCATCGTCCCGGCGAACTTTCGGGCGGCGAACAGCAGCGCGCGGCCATCGCCCGCGCCCTCGTCCACGAGCCGCGCATCGTGCTGGCCGACGAGCCGACCGGCAACCTCGACGCCCGCACCGGCGAGGCCGTCGCCGCCCTCCTCTCCACGCTCGCACGCACGCGCGGCGCAGCCGTCATCGTCGCCACGCACAACGAACAACTCGCCCGCGCCTGCGACCGCACGCTCCTGCTACAAGACGGGCGGCTGGTCGAAACTTAAACAAAGCGCAAATATTCGCCCGCCCTCACCTTTTCCGCCGACGGGCGACGGAAAAACCGTCTATCTTTTCCTTCTCCGCGCATGCTATAAAAATTATCGGGCAGTTCGTCGAAATGCCCGCCCGCCCCAATCTCACCCGATAGATTTTTTACGCGAAAGTTCGAGGAGTAAAAATTCGTGAACCGGAAAATATTTCGCGGCGTGATGCTGCTGCTGGCGTCCGTGTGTGTGCTGTCGGCGGCGGCGACCGCGCAGCAGCCATCTCCGGCGCGTGCGCGGCGGGGCGGCGGCGGGCTGGATAATTTGTCTCTGCCGTCAACGACGGCGCGCGTGGCGTCGGCTTCGACCGGCGCGAGCGCGTGGCAGACGTTCGCGCCGGAAAAAGCGGGCTTCTCCGTCTCGATGCCGGGGCTGCCGGAAGAGTCCACGCGGGAAGTGCGCGCGGGCGGGCAATCGGCCGCCGTGCAGGTTCGCACTTACCGTCTCGCCGCCGGAGGCTTGAAGTATGAGATAGGGCGCAGCGGGCAGTTGCCCAAACAGCCTATGTCGCACCCCGACTATATGGAGATGGAAAAAATTTACGCGGGCGTGGCGCAGGTCGTCGCCATCGCGCTGGCGGGGGAGAATCAGGAGAGCAAATTCAGACTCGTCTCCGAGCAGACCATCTCGCTCGACGGCTACGAGGGGCGCGAGTACGAGTTCGCCGCCGAAGGGGAGCGCGCCGTCGTGCGCCTCTTTCTCGTCGAACGCGCCCTCTACGGCTTCAGCGTCACCGGCGCGAACCGCGAGATGACGGCCGAGAGCGTCAGCCGCTTTCTCGATTCGTTTGCGCTGACGCAATAAGAACCGTCCGTGGTCAGTTGTCCGTGGTCAGTTGCTCAAGCAAATCGGCAATAGCTCGCGCACCGGCCACAAACAACTGACCACTGACCACTGACCACGGTCAAACTAACATCTCTTCTGCCTTTCGCCGCATTAGGTTATAATGCGCGCGGGCAGACGTGAGGAGTTTTTATCTCTGCTTCTCGTCCGACGCCACACCAAAAAGTTTTCATCGGCAACTTCGGCAAATCGTTTTATGTTTGAACGCTACACGGAGAAAGCGCGCCGGGTAATCTTCTTCGCGCGCTACGAAGCCTCGCAATTCGGCGCGCCCGCCATCGAGCCGGAACACCTCCTGCTCGGTCTGATGCGCGAAGACAAAACGCTCACGGCGCGTTTCCTCGCGCGCGCGCAAGCCTCGCTCGAAGCCATTCGCAAAGAGATCGAGGGACGCGCCCCTTTGCGCGAAAAGATTTCCACCAGCGTCGAACTCCCGCTCGCGCCCGAAACCAAGCGCGTGCTCCAGTTCGCGCACGAAGAGAGCGACCGCTTGCAGCATCGCCACATCGGCACGGAGCATCTCCTGCTCGGCCTCTTGCGCGAGGAGCGTTCGATGGCCGCCGAGATTCTCTACGAGCGGGGACTCAGGCTCGCCGCCGTGCGCGAAGAGGTTGCCCGCGCCACGGGCGCAGACCCGCGCGCCTCGCAGAAGAAAGACACGCCGCACCTCGCCGAGTTCTCCCGCGACCTGACCGAAGACGCCGCCAACGACAAGCTCGACCCGCTCGTCGGGCGCGACAACGAGATCGACCGCGTCATCCAGATACTCTGCCGCCGCACGAAAAACAATCCGGTCTTGATCGGCGAACCCGGCGTCGGCAAGACGGCCATCGTCGAAGGTCTGGCGCAAAGGATCATGCGCGGCGAAGTGCCCTCGTTTCTGGAAAACAAGCGGATACTGTCGCTTGACCTGTCGCTCATCGTCGCCGGCACGAAGTATCGCGGGCAGTTCGAGGAACGCTTGAAGCAGATCATGCGCGAGTTGGTGGAGAACCCGCAGTACATCGTCTTCATCGACGAACTCCACACGCTCGTCGGCGCGGGGAGCGCGGAAGGCTCGCTCGACGCGGCCAACATTTTGAAACCGGCGCTTTCGCGCGGCGAGATTCAGTGTATCGGCGCGACGACGCCCGCCGAGTTTCGCAAGTCCATCGAAAAAGATCGTTCGCTGGAACGTCGCTTTCAGGCCGTGAAAGTTCCGCCCCCGTCGGAAGAGGAGGCCGTGCGCATTCTCGACGGCGTGCGCGAACGCTACGAGGCGTTTCATCAAGTGCGCTACACGGAGGAGGCCATCGAGGCGGCCGTCTACCAGTCGAGCCGCTACATCCCCGACCGCTTTCTGCCCGACAAGGCCATCGACGTGATCGACGAGGCCGGGGCGCGCGTCAAGCTGCGCGTGCGCCGCGAGCCGAACATCGGCGGCGGCGACCAGCCGCAGCGCGGACTCGCCGAGGAGCGGCTGCGTTCGTCTTACCTCCCCGACAACCTGACAAGCGCGCGCATCCACGAAGAGGACGACATCCTCGTGTCCGTCGCCGTCACGAAAGACGACGTGGAGGATGTCATCGCGCGCTGGACGGGCATCCCCGTCAATTCGTTGAAAGAGGAAGAGACGCAGAAACTCCTGCGCATCGAGATCGAACTGCACCACCGCGTCGTGGCGCAACGCCCGGCGATTTCCGCGCTCGCCCGTTCCATCCGGCGTTCGCGCGCGGGGCTGAAGAACCCGCAACGCCCGGTCGGCTCCTTCCTGTTCCTCGGCCCGACGGGCGTGGGGAAGACGGAAGTGGCGCGTTCGCTCGCGGAGTTTCTGTTCGGCTCGGAGCGTTCGATGATTCGCTTCGACATGTCGGAGTTCATGGAGAAGCATTCGGTCTCGAAACTGATCGGCTCGCCCCCCGGCTACGTCGGCCACGAGGAGGGCGGGCAGTTGACCGAGCGCATCCGGCGTTCGCCCTACAGCGTCCTGCTTTTTGACGAGATCGAGAAAGCGCACCCGGACATCTTCAACGTCCTGCTGCAAGTTTTCGAGGACGGCATCCTGACCGACGCGCTCGGCAATGCCGTCGATTTCAAAAACACGATCATCATCATGACCTCGAACATCGGCGCGCGCTTCATCCAGAAACGCGGCGCGCTCGGTTTTCAGGCGCAGGCCGCCGATTCGCGCGAGAAACTCGAAGACATGGTGATGTCGGCCGTCAAGCAGACGTTCAACCCGGAATTCATCAACCGCCTCGACGAGATCATCATCTTCGACGAGTTGGGAGACGAAGAGTTGCTGGAGATCGTCGGGCTGCAAGTCGAGTTGATGAACCGCATGCTCGGCCGTCGCGGCCTCGAAGTGCGTCTGACCGAGGAAGCCAAGCACTGGATCGTCAAGAAAACCTGCGCCGACCGCACCTACGGCGCGCGCCCACTGCGCCGCGCGCTCCAGAAATACGTGGAAGACCCGCTCTCCGAAGCTCTCATTCAGGGCGAACTCGGCGGCATGACGCTGATCGAGGTTTACGAAGACGGCGGCACGCTCAATCACCGCCCGGCGGGCGTCGAGGAAGTCGGCGACGAGATTTTGATTCACTAAAGTTAAGGAAAAAGGGGAAAGGTAAAAGGGGAAAGGCGAATGGTAAGCTCCCTGTTTCGGGGAGTTCGCGCCCTTGCCCTTTGCCCTTTCCCCTTTTCCCCTTGTATAATGCGCGCCTTTGCCCGACTCGACGGCTGGCAACTAGCGGCGGCGGACGTGAATCCAAGCCTCCGATACTCATTCTGAACTGTACCCCGTTTCGTCTCTTGATACGTGCCGCCGGCGGGTACACGAAAAAGGATTCGATTTCCTACTTCCCAAAGTATTTTTCTGCTTTGAGGCAAAAAGCAATTATGCGAACCAACGCGCCCTTGCGGCGCTTTCTGCTGGCCGCGCTGATAATCGGCCAAACGGCGCTGTTGCACGCCGCGTTCCCCACGGAAGCGCGCGCGCAGGAGCCGCAAAACACGCCCGCCGCCGCCGCCACCGCCGGGCAGCGACTCGTCGAGAGCGTGGATATTCAGGGCAATCGCCGCAACCGCGACGAAGATTTGCTCTATTACGTGACGACCCGCGCGG
>DASQNL010000420.1:0-2960 GCA_035644995.1 Pyrinomonadaceae bacterium
GGGCGCAATGTTTAATGAACTCTTTGATAGCGTAAGGGGAACTTAACTCAACCGGCCGCTCCCGTCTTCGCGGCAGCCTTCGATTGCGAAGACTTTTCGGCCGACCGTGCATGTGTAGCCATGAGCGGGATGGATGGTAGCACGACGCGGAAGCGCGTGCCAGAGCCTAACCTGGTTTTAACTTCGAGCCGCCCGCCGTGAGATTCGACGATCTCGCGGCAGGTGTAGAGGCCGAGGCCGATGCCGCGCTTCTTCGTCGTGGCGAAGGCGCGAAACAGCCGCGTGCGCATGAAGTCTTCGGTCATCCCCGCGCCCGTGTCTTCGACGCTGAAGAAGATCAACGCTTCGGACTCTCGCCCGGCGGTGACGGTGAGCCGCCCGCCGCGCCCGCCCATCGCCTCGAACGCGTTGACGATCAAGTTTTCGACCACGCGCTCGATTCGCTCGGCGTCAATCGGGGCGACGAGCGCGTCGGGCAAATCCGTCCGGATGTCGTAAAACTCGGCGCGCGGTTCGGCGGTTGCCGCCAGCACGCGCCGGATCACGGGGACGAGATCGGCGGGCTGCGGCGCGCGGCGGTATTCGCCGCTCAGCGACCTCACCGGCTCGCTCAAACGCGCGACGAGCGCGCCGAGTTTCTCCGTCGCCTGCCTGAGCGACGAAACGGCGTCGACGCGAAACTCCGCGCGGTGAAATTGACGCTCCATATTCGTGACGAGCATCGACAGGCCGGTGATGGCGTTTTTGAGATCGTGCGTGAGCATCGCCGAGAGGCGCAGGAAGGATTGAAACTGGCGCGTCTCGGCCTCGCGCGCGATCAGTTCGCGCAGGCGGTCGCTCATCCGGTTGAAGCCTTCGGCGAGGGCGTGCGTCTCGTCGTTCGCGTGGACTTCGATGCGCTGGTTGAGATCGCCCGCGCCGATGGCCGCCGCCGCTTCGGTGACGCGGGTGATGCGGCGCGTGGCGCGCGTGACGATGACGAACACGAACAGCGCGCCCGCGCCCGCGGCGAGCAGAGCAAAGGCGAGCGACACGAGGCCGCCGCGTTTGAGACTCGCCACGGCGCGCGTGTAATTGGCGGCGGCGGCCACGGAGAGGTCGCTGCCCGCGACCGGGCGGTAGGAGGCGAGCCAACGCGTGCCGTCGGTCGGGACGGTGTAGAAATCCGTCCCGCTGCGCCCGGCCTGCATCGCGCTGGCGAAGGCGTCGAAATAAGGCATCGCCACGTTTGCCGGTTGATGCTTGAGCGCGTGGTTGGTGTGGTGGACGAGGCGTCCCGTCCGATCCAGAACGAGCAGCAGGCGCGCGGGTTGCGCGGGGTGGCCGCCGCGCGCCGGGAGGTTGACGGGAGAGGTCGCGGCGTTCGCATCGCGTCCGGCCTCTTGCAAGAGCGTGTCCAGCCTCAGTTCGGCGACGAGCGCGCCGCGCGGGCTGCGTTCGTTCGCGGGCGAGAAGACGGGCACGGTATAGACGATGCAGGGCGTGCCGTTCATCCCGCGCTTGACGTGCGAGCGCAGGGGCTTCGATTCGGAGGTCGTCCAGACGCGCTCGTCGAGGGACAGTTGGCCGGGCAGCAATTCGCCGGTCGTGACGCGCGGCGCAGGGCTGCTCGCATCCGGCGGTTCGACCCGAATCGGGGCGCGTCCCGCCGCCGGCGCGCCGACCAGCGTGACGGCGTTGTAATAAGCGCGATGGTGTGAAACGAAGTTGGTGATGACGGCCAACATCGGCTCCGGCGCGCTCGCGTCGCTTGCTGTCGTCGTGGGCGAAGTATGAACCGGCGCGGCCGGGCTTTGCGCCGCGACGCCGCGCACGTAATCGCGCACCGCGCTCGACTGGGTCAGCGCGTTCAAGTCAACTTCGCGCGCGCGCAGGGCGGCCTCCACATCCGCGGCGACGCGCGCCGCATCCGCCTCAACCTCCCCGCGCAGCATCTCTCCAACCACGTTCAGGCTGTTGCGATAGAACAGCAGGCCGACGAGCAAGACCGGCGCGAGGCCGAGGGCGAAAAGGATGAGGAGTTTGGCGCGGAGGTTCACTTTGAAATGTTAAGGGCGCGCGGCGCATGAGGTCGCGCTCGAAGACCGTGCGTGCGGTCGGTCGGCGAGCGCGCCGCAGATGCTAACGCGGAGGTGGCAAACTGTCAAAAAATATCCGCCACGGGAAAGGGGCGGTGTTCAAGAGACGCGCGTGCGGCCGAACTCGTCGAGCAGCGGCGCGAGTCGGGCGACGACGAGCGGGTGCGCCGCCCCATTGGCGGCGATGATGCCGTTGCGATTCTGTACGTCCTCGGTGTTGTAGCGCAGCGGCTCGCCCCAGAGGTCTGTCAGCCGCCCCCCGGCTTCGACGAGGATCGCTTCGGGCGCGCAGGTGTCCCAGTGTTTCGTGCGCGGCGAGAGATGCACGTAGAGGTCGCACTGCCGCTCGGCGATGAGTCCGGTCTTGATGCCGACCGAGCCGCGCCTGATCTCTTCGTTGAGGCCGAGCGCGCGCATCACCGTCGTCATGCGCGGGCTGTGATGATTCCGGCTCGCCGCCAGGCGCATCCGCGCAAACTCCGTCTCGCTGGAAACGCGCAGGCGTTCCGGCTCCGCCTCCGGCCTCTCGACCCATGCGCCCGCGCCGCGCGCCGCGTAGTGCATCACGTCGGGCACGGGTTGATAGACGACGCCGAGCACGGGCGCGCCGTCTTCCACCAATCCGATCTGCACGGCGAAATCACCGTTGCCCTCGATGAAGCCCTTCGTGCCGTCGAGCGGATCGATCATCCAGACGCGCGCGAGGCTCAGGCGACGCACCGTGTCGAGCGTCTCTTCGGACAACAGGCCGTCGGCGGGAAACTCTCGCTCCAAGCCCGCGACGATCACGTCGTTGGCGGCGTGGTCGGCCTGCGTCACCGGATCGTCGTTCTCGCTCTTGTGGACGATGTGCAGCGTGCCGCCGTAGTGTGCGAGCGCGGC
>DASQNL010000421.1:0-2288 GCA_035644995.1 Pyrinomonadaceae bacterium
ACCGCACCTTCGACGTGTCGAAAGTCGTGCCCACGGTCGTCATGCGTAACGAGGACTACGGGCGCATCAGTCGCATCCTGGCCGGCGGCACTCCGGTCGAGTTGGAGTTCAACATCGTCAACCGCCATTACCCGGAAGGGCGCACGTCCTACAACGTCATCGGCGAGATAAGGGGCACGGACAAGGCCGACGAAGTGGTGATGCTCGGCGGCCACCTCGACTCGTGGCACGCCGCGACGGGCGCAACCGACAACGCCGTCGGCTGCACCATCATGCTGGAAGCCGCGCGCATCATCCGCACGCTCGGCCTCAAACCGCGCCGCACGATCCGCGTCGCGCTGTGGAGCGGCGAGGAGCAGGGCTTGCTCGGCTCGAAGGCTTACGTCAAAGAACATTTCGGCACGTTCGAGCGGCCGAAGCCGGAGTATTTCAAGTTCAACGGTTATTTCAACATCGATTCGGGGACGGGGCGCATTCGCGGCGCGACCGTCTTCGGCCCGCCGGAGGCGGCAACGGCCATCAGGCACGCGCTCGCGCCCTTCGAGGACTTGGGCGTCGTGGGCGCGATAGCGACCGCGAGCCGCCGCACGGGGGGCACGGACAGCACCTCTTTCAACGAGGCGGGCTTGCCCGGCATCGGCCTCACCCAAGACCCCATCGAATACGGCTCGCACACGTGGCACACGAACCTCGACACCTACGAGCGCATCGTCGAATCGGACGTGCGCAGCGCGGCCATCGTGGTGGCCGCCGCCGTCTATCACCTCGCCATGCGCGACGAGATGCTCCCGCGCTTCACGAAGGAGAAGATGCCCGCGCCGCCGCCCACGCCGAGGCCGACCCCGACGCCGACGCCCGCTCCCTCGCCCCGCTGACGCGCCGCGACCGCCGCCACGTGAAAGCCCCGCCAACGGCGACGCTCCGGAGCGTCGCCGTTGGCGGGGCTTAAAATTTGCGCGTCGCGCGTTGCGCTTACGTCGTGCGCCGTTGAAAAGCGGCGCGGGCTGCGCGCGTTAATCCAGCGTGGAAGTCGCCGGGTCTACGAACAGGTTCGCGAAGGCGCGGCGCGGGTCGGGCGTGTGACGCTGCTGTAATTCCTTGATCCAGGTGGTCACGTGGCCGGTGATGTCGCGGGTCGCGTGACGCGCGTTTTTGCTTTCGCCCGCGCGGCTCTGCGCCGCCTTGGCCTGCGTGTTTCGCTCTGATCGTTTGATGATTCTAATATTCGCACTCATTGGGGTTGTCTCCGTCGTCAGTCAAATCCTCTTAAAATTTCGTTAGCGGGTCTCCAATTAACGTCCCATCTACTAACGCGAGATACAGACTGAAAACGGATCAGCGAAAATTTCGGCCGGGCGGGAAACGCTCCGGGATGGGAGGCGCGACGACCGTGCGACTCCGCGAGGGGGTTGTGTTTGGTCGGCTAGTGCCCGACGGGTATCCTTTGAAAGCGGGTCTTCCCTTCCGGGTCTTCCCAGGAAATATCCAGCACGTAAGGGCGGGTCGCGCCCTCGACCGCTTTGAGACGCTCCAACTGGTTGTCGGCCGGGTCGGCCAATTTCCCGTCAATGAGCGTTTTGTGCGGCATGACGGCCTTCTCCCGCGGGTGGATGTGCTTGACCGCCTCGAACCTGATATGCGCCCGCGAAGGCGCGCCCGAAGTGTCTTCATCCTTCAGAAAGACGGTGAGAATCTCGACACACTTGAGCGGCTGGTCGGTCACATTCATCAACTCCAACTGAGTTGTCGCGCCGTCGCCGATGAAGGACAGCGTGAATGGAGGCGGTATTTGCCCGTTGCTGGTCATAATGTTGAACTTCCGCGCGGAAAATCCCGCCGCGCCTATTTATACCTGTACGTGATGCGGCCTCTGGTCAGGTCGTAGGGCGACAATTCGACGCTCACGCGGTCGCCGGCCAGAATGCGTATGTGATTTTTCCGCATCTTCCCGCCGATTTGAGCCAGCACCAGATGTTCGCCGCCGTCGAGTTTCACTTTGAAAAACGCGTTCGGCAACTTGTCGATCACCACGCCCTCCGCCGGAACTAAGTCTTCTTTAGCCAATATGTTTTCTCCTTAACAAGTTTGATGCAATTTAACCGCATCGCGTCCGGCGGAAACGCGATAATGTTCCCGCCGGACGCGCGCCGCGTGTCCCTTAGAGACCGCAGCCGGACTGCTGTCGAGCGCGTGCCGCATCGGCATACCGGGGCAGCGCGCTCGCTCTCATTTCGTTAGTAGCGGTTGCCGCCACCGCCGCCGCCGTAGCCGCCACCGCCGCCACGACC
>DASQNL010000422.1:0-5974 GCA_035644995.1 Pyrinomonadaceae bacterium
CGAACTCGGACAGCGCGACCCGTCCGTCATCGTCACGGGACGCGTCGAGGACGTGCGACCCTACATGGAGCGCGCGGCCGCCTACGTCGTGCCGATCCGCGTGGGCGGCGGCACGCGCCTGAAAATTTACGAGGCGATGGCGATGGAGAAGCCCATCGTCTCGACCACCATCGGCGCGGAAGGCCTGCCCGTCCGCAACGGCGAGGAACTGCTGATCGGCGATACGCCGGACTCGTTCGCCGAGGCCGTGACGCGCGTGCTGTTGGATGAGACGCTGGCTCGTGATTTAGGCGCGCGCGCCGCCGGGGCGGTTCGCGCGCGGTTCGGATGGTCGCGGGTGGCCGATAGTTTCGCCGATATTTGTCGCGGCGTCGTCGTCGTGCGCCCCGGCGAGTTGCGGCGGGCGAACGGGAAACTTGAGGAAGGCACGGCGGGTGATTGATGTCCGCCGTTCGCCGGGCTGTGCATGGCGCGTGCGAGATATAACTTCGCCGGGAGAGTCTGAAAATTAAGAGAATCAAATCTATGATGGAAAGCGGCGGCTCAGGTCAGCCCCGGCACAAACGGTGGAAGCGATACGCCCCGGCGTTGGGGCTGTACTGCGTCGCCGCGTTGCTCACCGATGCCTACTTCATGGGCGACACGCTGCGGTACGTGGACTCCATCGAGGCGCATCTCAAGGGTCAATATCTCAACTTCTGGGAATTCGGCCACCTGTTCTGGCGGCCGCTGGCCTATCTCTGCTCCCGTCTCTTCTACCCGTTGACGCATCTCTTCGTCGGGTCGGACATTCGTCTGAACGTGGCCTTGACGCTGGTCGCGCTGAATTGGCTCGCGGGAGCCGCGGGCGTCGTCGCGCTCAATGCGCTGGTGCGGCTTTTTTGCAAACGAGAATGGATCGTCGTCCTCGTGACCGGGGCTTTCATCTGCTCCAATGCGTTTCTCAATTACTTTCATACGGGCTGCTCCTACACCATCGGCCTCTCGTTCCTGCTGTTGGGGTTCTATCTTCTATTAAAAGAGCGGGAGACTAACGCGCGCCGGACGGCCATTCTGGCGGGCGCGTCGCTGGCCTTCTCCGTCTGTTTCTGGCTTCCTTATATTTTGTCGCTGCCGGCCGTTTTAGTCGCCCCCTTGCTCCTCTACGGTTACGAGAAGGGAAGGCTGCGGCTCATCGTGCAGAGTTGTCTGGTCTGCGCGGCGGTGGGATTCGTGAGCTACGCGGGCGTGGCCGTCTTCGGGTTGGGGATACGCGATGCGGCGGGTTTCAAAGCCTGGTTCGCGGATGCTTCGCACGGCCTGACCAACATGGGCGGCGCGCCGCGCGCCGTGTTCGGGCTGGCGCGCTCCTTCATCAACATGGGCGACGACGGGCGTATCTTCAAACGCTACGTCCTCGGCGATCCTTTCAACCCGGTCTCGTTTTTCGACCTCTTCCGGTTAGGGCTGTGGAAGTTTGTCTTTTTCTACGCGGCCATCTTCGCGCTCGCGGTCAGCCTGTGGCGTTCTCAAACGGGGAGACGCCTGCTCGCATTGCTCGCGCTCGCGGGCGCGCCGCTCTTGTTTTTCGCCATCTTCCTGTTCGACGCCGGACAAATCGAACGCTATCTCCCGCTCTATCCTTTCATCGTCGTGGCCTTCGCCCACGTTCTCTCCGGCGAGCGCACGTGGCGCGGCGTCAAGTATTTTCTCCTGGCGTTTTTGGTCGTGATGACGGTGGTGAACATCGCCGCCATGTCGAGACCTTCGCTTGAGAGCCGGAAAAGAACGGCCGAAGCGCGGACGAAGGATTTATGGCCGTGGTTGAAACCGCAGAGCCGCGTGTTCGCCTCTCATATCCACGACGAGATGGTCAACAGCTACATCAACTATATTTTCGACCCCGTCAAGCATAACGACCAGATGGCCTTCGTGGTCGACCCGAACACGCCGTTCATTCCGCACTGGCGGCGAAATTTTTCGGCTTACGCGCTGTCGGTCTGGAAGAATAACGGTGACGTGTGGCTGTCGAAACGGCTTCTCAGCCCGCGTCCGCGACCCGAATGGAACTGGGTGGAGGGCGACGACCCGCGCATCAGTTGGACTGATCTTCAGACGTTCTTCTCGCGCTTCGAGATGGGGAACGCGGTGGGCGGCGAAGACGGCTTCGTGCAACTGCTGCCGTCGCCTGAAAATGAACGTTTATTAACCGCCTTCGCGGAGAACGACCGGGAGTGAGCGAAATCAATCACGGGGCAACATATTTCGTCAGCCCGCTGCAAGAGCGAGCGCGGCGGCGGCGGCGGCCGGAGAACGTGGCGGGGCTTTCGCCCCGACAAGGTAGAGAGGAGTGTTGAGAATGCAAAATATGGTGGCGATAAACAACCATGAAGTGAGAGCGGCGCGCGCGGCGGCGGCGCGGCCGGTGATTGCCGTGCTCATTCCCTGCTACAACGAGGAGTTGACGGTGGCGGAGGTGGTCGGCGACTTCCGCGCGCAACTGCCGGAGGCGGACATCTACGTCTTCGACAACAACTCGACGGATCGCACGGTGGAACGCGCGCGCGCGGCGGGCGCGCAGGTCTTCTACGAGCGGCGGCAGGGCAAGGGCTACGTCGTGCAATCGATGTTCCGGCAGGTGGATGCCGACATCTACATCATGGTGGACGGCGACGGCACCTACCCGCCCGCCGAAGTGCACGCGCTCGTCGAGCCGGTGCTCAGAGACGAGGCCGACATGGTCGTCGGCTCGCGGCTGCACGATGAATCTTCGAGTCAGTTCAAGTCTCTGAACCGGGCGGGCAACAAGTTGTTCCTCTCGGTCTTGAACTCGGTCTTCAAGGTGAAGATCACGGACATGCTCTCAGGCTACCGGGTCTTCAGCCGTCGTTTCGTGAAGGGCGTGCCCTTGTTCGGCGGCGGCTTCGAGACGGAAACCGAACTCACGATCAAGGCTCTGGAGCGCGGCTACCGCGTCGTCGAAGTGCCGGTTGATTTGACGACGCGACCCGAAGGCAGCTTCTCGAAGATTCGCATCGTCCACGACGGGCTGCGCATCATGAACACGATCCTCGCGCTCTTTCGCGACTACAAGCCGCTCACGTTCTTCGGCGCCATCGGCCTCTTCCTCTTCGCGCTCGGCCTCATTCCCGGCCTCGTCGTGGTGGTGGAATTTTTCGAGACGGGGCTGGTGCTCAGGCTGCCTTCGGCGGTCTTGGCCGTCGGGCTGGCGCTCGCGGGGATGCTCTCCGTCACCATCGGCCTCGTGCTGCACACCATCGTGCGGCGGTCGCAGGAGTTCGATCACCAGTTGCGCACGATGCTCGACGAGTTGCGCACGCAGTTGCAAACGGACAGGGGCGAGGGGAGACAGTGAAGATGGAGACGTTGAAAATGACGGGCGACGAACAAACACTCGGCAGCGACGGCGTGATGGTGGCCGACCTCGAAGTGATGGCCGCGGCGAACAACTATCGCAACTGGATGTACAAACGCATGGAGCCGTATATCGGCCAGCGCATCCTCGAAGTCGGCGCGGGGATCGGCAACTTCACGGAGTTGCTTTTGGATCGCGAACTCGTGGTGGCGTCCGACAAGTACCAGATGTGCGTGGACTATTTGCAGCAGCGTCTCGGCGCGCAACTCAAGGGCGCGCCCGTGCAGATGGACTTGGCCGCGCCGCCCGAACGCGCCCTGCACGAGTACGGCTTCGACACGGTGATCTGCATCAACGTGCTCGAACACGTCGAAGACGACGCGAAGGCTCTGGCCTTCATGCACTCGGTGCTCGTGCCCGGCGGCCGCGTGATCCTGCTCGTGCCGGCGTTCCAGTTTCTCTACGGCACCATCGACCGCGCCATCGAGCATTATCGCCGCTACACCAAAAAAGATTTGCTGCCGCGCATGCGCGAGGCCGGGTTCGAGGTGGAGACCGCGTTCTACATGAACGTGATCGGCATGGCCGGTTGGTTCTGGAACAATCGCGTGCGGAAGATCAAGGAAGAAAACGCGGCGCAGATACAGGTTTTCGACAAGTTCATCGCGCCGTGGGCGGAGCGCGTGGAGCGCACGTTGCCGCCGCCCTTCGGCCTCTCGCTCATCGCCATCGGGCGCAAGCGGTAAAAGTTTTCGCCGGGCGAAGACGAAACGCGGGCGGAAGCCGCCGCGCCCGCATCCGAGACCTCGAAAGCGCGCCCGCGCCGCGAGCGCATGACAGGGCGATGCGGGTTGGATACAGTTGACCGAGACGCTTCCGGCCGCCGGGCGTCTCCAAAGATTTAACGACGAAGAATCATCTACGGGAATCAATATGAAACTGAGCGTGTTCGGACTGGGCTATGTGGGTTGCGTGTCGGCGGCGTGCTTCGCGCGCGAGGGGCACGAGGTGGTGGGCGTTGACGTGAACGCGACCAAGGTGGAGATCATCAACGGCGGGCGCAGCCCGATTGTCGAAGCGGGCATCGGCGAGTTGATCGGCGAGATGGTCGCGGCGGGGCGACTGCGCGCGACGACCGACACGGGCGAGGCCATCCGGAATTCCGAGGTGTCGCTCGTCTGCGTCGGCACGCCGAGCAACGCAAACGGCAGCCTCGATCTCAAGTACGTCAGGCGCGTGTGCGAGGAGATCGGCCGGGAGTTGCGGGCGAAAGACGCGCGCCACACCGTCGTCATTCGTTCGACGATGCTGCCGGGCACGATTGAAACAATCGTCGCGCCCACGCTCGAAGAACATTCCGGCAAACGGGCGGGACGCGATTTCGGCGTCTGCATCAACCCGGAATTTCTGCGCGAGGGCACCTCGCTCAAAGATTTTTACGCGCCGCCGTTCACCCTCATCGGCGCGGATGAAGAGGAGGTGGCGGCGGCCGTGCGGCACCTCTATGCCCGCATCGACGCGCCGCTCCACGTCATCGGAGTGCGCGCCGCCGAGATGGTCAAGTACACCTGCAACTGTTTCCACGCGCTCAAGGTGAGTTTCGCCAACGAGGTCGGGAACATCTGCAAGGAACTCGACATCGACAGCCATGAGGTGATGCGCGTGTTCTGCGAGGACACGAAGCTGAACCTCTCGCCCTACTATCTGAAACCCGGCTTCGCCTTCGGCGGCTCGTGCCTGCCGAAAGACCTGCGCGCGATCACTTACAAGGCGAAAGAGTTGGACGTGGACGTGCCCGTGCTCGCATCGGTGCTCCAGAGCAACCGGCGGCAGATCGAGCACGCGCTGGAAATGGTGTTGGCAACGGGGCGCAAGCGCATCGGCGTGCTCGGCTTCTCGTTCAAGGCGGGCACGGACGATTTGCGCGAATCGCCGATGGTCGCGCTCATCGAATCGCTCATCGGGAAGGGCATGCAACTCGCCATCTACGACCGCGACGTGTCGCTCGCACGTCTCTTCGGCGCGAACAAGGAATACATCGAGCGCGAGATACCGCACATCTCACAACTCATGCGCGATACCATCGACGAAGTTTTGGCGGCCTCCGACGTGCTCGTCATCGGCAACAAGGCCGAAGAGTTTCGCGAGATCGAAACGAAATTACGCGAGGGTCAGACCGTGATCGACCTCGTTCGCTTGTTTGAAAACCGCGTCAGCGAAGGCTCCTATCAGGGCATTTGCTGGTAGTCGCGCGAGCGCGGGGCGGCGGGAGCCGCCCGGCGAAAAAGTTTCTCAAGAGCATGAACCACATCGCGTCCGGCTCTATCTCCGCGCCGCCCGGTGCGGGCACGCCGCCCGGAGGGAAAAAGCGTCGGGCGCGCCGTTTGGCGCGCGCCGCCGTCGTGCTCCTCGTCGTGTGGCCGGTGGTCGCCTGGCTCGGCGCGCGCGCGCTCGTCGTGCGCGCAGACGCGCCGCGCGCCGATTGCATCGTCGTGTTGAGCGGGGCGCGCGATTACGTGGAGCGCACGCGGTACGCCGCGGAACTCTGGCGGAGCGGCGTCGCGCCGAAAATCGTGTTGACGAACGACAACTTGCGCGGCGGTTGGAATAGCGAACAGC
>DASQNL010000423.1:0-8906 GCA_035644995.1 Pyrinomonadaceae bacterium
GGACGCACGAGATCGGCACGCCGCGCATCGCCATCCTCCACACCTGGCAGAACACGCAGAACGAGGGCTGGTATCGCATCGAGTTCGACCGCTTGCAGATTCCTTACAGCTACATCTCCGAACACACCATCCGCGACACGCCGAATTTGCGCGAACGCTTCGACGTGATCATCTTCCCGCCCGTCGGCGGCACGGCGCAATCAATCGTCAACGGCATCCCCAGACGCGGCGACCCGATCCCGTGGAAGGCTTCGGCCTTGACGCCGAACTTCGGCAACTCGCCCGACCAGACGGACGACATCCGCGGCGGCATGGGACTCGTGGGCGTCGCCAACCTGCAACGCTTCGTTTCGGACGGCGGCCTCTTCGTCGCGGTGCAAAACACCGTGCGCGTGCCCGTCGAATACGGCATGACGACCGGCGTCACGATTGAGACGCCGCGCCAACTACAAGCCGCGGGTTCCATCTTCAACGCCACTTTCGCCGACCGTAAAAGCCCGATCAGTTACGGCTACGGCGAGACGCTCCCCATCTATTTCAACCAAGCCCCGCTCTTTCAAGTGGCGACGAACGTGCCCGGCGGCGGCGGTGGCGGCGCGGCGGGCGGCGCGGCGGGCGGCGCGGCCACGCGTCCCACGGGGCGCGGCGGCGTGAACGACCCGGACGTGATTCAGGCGATGCCGCAGGCCGCGCCCGCGCCCGCGCGCCCGCCCGCGCGTCCCGGCGAGGAACAACTCACGGACGAGCAACGCCTCCAACTCGGCGTCTTCTACGTGCCCCCGGCGGAACGCCCGCGCGTCGTGCTGCGTTTCGCGCGCGACGAACGCGACCTGCTCGTCAGCGGCATGCTGGCGAACGGCTCGGAGTTGGCAAACCGCCCGGCCGTCGTGGACGTGCCCTACGGGCGCGGCCACGTGCTCCTGTTCGCCACCAACCCCATGTGGCGACACCAGACTCAAGGGGAGTTCTTCCTCCTCTTCAACGCCGCGCTCAACTACGACCATCTCGGCGTCGGCCTCCCGGAGCCGACACCCGCGCGCGAAACGAGAAGTGAGGAACAATAAAAACTTGTCAGTTGTCAGTCGTCCGTTGTTAGTTGTTCGTTCCCGTCGTTAGCGGCTCGTGCGGTGGGCACAAACAACTGACAACTGACAACTGACAACCGTCGATCTTTAATTCTAAGGAGACTCAAAACATGCAGAATTATCCCCCGGCGGGTGCGCCGAATTATTCTGGTTCCGGGATGCCGCAAGCCCCGGCTCCGAAGTCGAAGAAGCCGTGGATCATCGGCGGCGTGATCGGCTGCCTCCTGCTGATCTTCATCATCGTGCTGGCGGTCGGCGGGCTGGCATACTTCGGTTTCAAGCGGGCGGAGGAAGTGGCGAAATCGTTGAACGCCAACCAGACCGCCCCCGTCAAATCCGAGAACACCAAGCAGTACGTCAACTCGCGCGAGGGGCGCACGGGCGGCCTCGCGGCGAACTTCGTCGACTTCTCGTTCGATTACCCGGAGAGTTGGGAACTCGACCCCAACCCCGCGCCGAACTTCGTCAGGGTCGAACGCAAAATAAGCGGCGAGGGCGGCAACTTCACGCAAGAGAATTTCGCCGTCGGCTGGGTGAGCGCAACCGGCACGGCGCTCGATAAGAAGTTGATGCCGCAACTCGCCACGCAGTTCAACACGCAGTTCGCGTCGCAGTTCCCGAACTACAAAAAGGTGTCGGAGGGCGAAACGAAGATCGGCTCTTACGAGGCCTACGAGTTTCGCTTCACGGCCGAGAAGAACAACGTGGAATTCTGGGGGCGCGTCGCCATGCTGCCGCCGCCCGCGGGACAGAAGAAGGGCGTCGCGCTCGTGATGATCGCGTCCGACCGCGCGCCGGAGTTGACGGGCGTCGAGGACGTGGGCGAGCGCGGCGAGTTGCCGGTCATCCTCGAATCGTTCCGCTTCGGTGCGGACGGGTCGAAATAAGTCTCAGGTCTGACGGTCAAAAACTCGTCCGCGGTCGGCAGTCAGTGATCAGCAGTCGGTTGTCCGTTGTCAGTTGCATGTGGCTATCACGCGTGAATGGCTAAAGATGGATGTGAACAACGGACAACCGACTGCCGACCACGGACGCTCCGCCGTCTCGCCCATCTGGTTCGTCGTCGTCGCCGTGCTGCTGTGGAGCACGGGCGGGCTGTTCATCAAGTGGAGCACGCTCACCGACGCGGAACTCTCCGGCGCGCGCGCCCTCTTCGCGGCGGCGACCGTGATGCTGTTGACGAGGCGCGAGGGCTTTCGCCTCAACCTCACCACGGCCACGGCCGCCGTCTTCTACGCCGCGCTGCTCTACCTCTTCGTGCGCGCGACCAAGCAGACTACCGCCGCCAACGCCATCTTCCTGCAATACACCGCGCCCGTCTACATCCTGCTCGCCGAGCCTTTCTTCTTCAAGGAGAAGTATCGCGCGGCGGATTTCATCGTGGTTGCCTTTTGCGTCGCCGGGATGTCGCTGTTCTTCGTCGGCCAACTCAGGCCGCAGGACGTGGAAGGCAATCTCAACGCGCTCGGCTCCGGCTTCTGCTTCGCGGTCTTCTTCCTGCTGCTGCGCCACCCGCGCGCGCGCGAGGTGAACCGCGCCTCATCGGTCATCTACGGAAATTTGCTGCTCGCGCTCGTGATGCTGCCAGCGATGGCGCGGGGCGCGGAGCATTTCACGGCGACCAACCTTGCCATCGCCGCTTATCTCGGCATCATTCAACTCGGCGTCGCCTATACGCTGCTCACGCTCGGCGTGGCGCGCGGCGTGAAATCGCTCGACGCCGGGATCATCGGTTACATCGAACCCGTGCTCAACCCCGTCTGGGTCTTTCTCTTCCTCGGCGAACGCCCGGCGAGTTGGGCGCTCGCGGGCGGCGCGATCATCATCGTCGCCGTCGCCTCGCACACGGTCTGGGCGGCGAGAAAAGCGAAATGAAAATTGTCCGTTGTCCGTAGTCAGTCGTCCGTTGTTCAACTAAATCTTCAACACTCCGTTGAGAGTCGCATGCAACCGACTACGGACAACGGCGACGGACGTTTTTTTCTATGAATAATCGTGAGCGTTTGCGCGTCGCAAACTTATAACTCCGGCGGGGCGGGCAGGTTTTCGTCCAGCGTTTACGCCGTGTCGGGGCGCGGGCGGCGCGCGTGCGCGGGCGCGATGCGGATTATTTTGTGAATAAATTTAGGTGATCGCTTGCCGTTCGGCGGAAAATTTAGTATCACTACCGCACCACGAGAATTTTGGCACAAGGGGGCATGACGGGGAAAGTTGTAGCTTGACACGCTCCCGACTACCGTACCCCGTCCGCGTTGTGCGTCCGCTCGTTCGCCAGGTGGTGTCCTTTCTTTGTCCGAACGCGCGACCGCTCAGTCGGTCTCCGGTTATCAAAGCTTTACAAAAACAGTCGCCTGTATGGTGAGGGTCACAACAGCAGAGTAGCAGGGACTAAGCATGCCGCAAATTTTTCACCGCAGCACCAACACGCTCGCCAAGCTGAGTATCTTCGGCTCGATCTTCGTCCTGCTGTTCGTGACGTGGGCGGTGGCCGAGATCAACCGCTCGTCGTGGAACACGGGCGCGTTTGACGAGCGCGAGCAGCCCGTCCAGTTTTCGCACAAGCACCACACGGGCGACGACGGCATCGACTGTCGCTACTGCCACACGTCCGTCGAAGTCTCTTCCAGCGCGGGCTTGCCGCCGACGAAGACCTGTATGAACTGCCACTCGCAACTGTGGAGCGACAGCCCGTATCTCGAACCCGTGCGCGCCAGTTGGAGAGACAACAAGCCGATTGAATGGACGCGCGTGCACGACCTGCCCGACTACGTCTATTTCAACCACAGCATCCACGTCGCCAAAGGCGTCGGCTGCTCGTCGTGTCACGGGCGCGTGGACGAGATGCCGCTCGTCTATCAGGCGGCGTCGATGCAGATGGAGTGGTGTCTGGAGTGCCACCGCGAGCCGGAGCGATTCCTCAGGCCGAAATCCGAAGTCTTCAACATGGACTGGCAGCAGGAGAACGCGCTCGCCGAGAACAAGACGGCGGAGCAGTTGGCGCGCGGCCGTGCGTTGAAAGACGAATATAAGGTGCGCCCGCGCGCCATTCTCGAAAGCTGTTCGACTTGCCACCGCTGACGCTGAAACGCTGTCCGGCGAGAGGTTGAGAAGTAGATGCACATCAAAGAGACTTTCCCCGAACTGTACAATATTCGCCGCCCCGTCAAAGGCGAAGAGATACGCGCGCGCCTCGAAGAGAAGACGGGCAAGGAATACTGGCGCAGCCTCGAAGAGTTGGCCGATTCGGGACAGTTTGAAGATTTCCTGCACACGGAGTTTCCCCGGCAGGCGGGCGAGTGGGACGACGAGGTGGGCCGCCGCACGTTTTTGAAGTTGATGGGCGCGTCGCTCGCGCTCGCCGGTCTCACGTCCTGCTCCTACCAGCCGCCTGAAACCGTCGTGCCCTTCGTGCGCCAGCCCGCCGAACTCGTGCCCGGCAAGCCGCTCTTTTTCGCCACCGCGATGCCGTTTCCCGGCGGCGCGGCCGGCCTGCTCGTGCGCAGCAACGAGGGACGCCCGACGCACGCCGAGGGCAACCCCGACCACCCCACGAGCGGCACGCCCGAACGCCCCGCCGGGCAGCGCGTCGCCGCCACGGACGTGTTCTCCATCGCCTCGATCCTTTCGCTCTACGACCCCGACCGTTCCGAGACGATCACCAATCGCGGCGAGATTCGTCCCTACACGGCCTTCCTCGGCGAGATTCGCACCCGGCTCGACGAGATGCGCGGGCGCGGGGGCGCGGGACTCCGGTTCCTGACCGAGACCATCACGTCGCCGACGACGGCCGCGCAGTTGAGAACGATCCTCGCGGCCTTTCCCGGCGCGAAGTTGCACCAGTATGAACCCGCCGGGACGAACAACGCCGCGCTCGGCGCGCAACTCGCCTTCGGCCAACCCGTCAACACCGTCTATCAATTCGACCGCGCCGACCGCGTGCTCTCGCTCGATTCCGATTTCCTCTCGTCGGGCGCGGCCAACCTGCGTTACTCGCGCGACTTCGCCGCGAAACGGCGCGTCGGCGAGGGCAAGACCGACATGAACCGGCTCTACGTGGTGGAGACGACGCCGACGAACACGGGCGCGTTCGCCGATCACCGCTTCGGCGTCAAGCCCAGCCAGTTGGAGCCGTTTGCCCGCGCGCTCGCCGCCGCCCTCGGCGCGCCCGGCGTTTCCACCGACGGCGCACAGTATCAGAACGTGGCGCACGCGCAGCACTTGTTCGCCATCGCCAAAGATTTGCAGGCGGCGCGCGGGCGTTCCATCGTCGTCGCGGGCGACCACCAGACGCCCGCCGTGCACGCCCTCGCGCACGCGATGAATCAGGCGCTCGGCAACGTCGGCCAGACCGTTTTTTACCGGGAGCCGATTGAGGCGCAGCCGGTGGATCAAGTCGGCAGTTTGCGCGAACTCGTGGGCGACATCGAGGCGGGTCGCGTCGAGATGCTCGTCATCGTCGGCGGCAACCCGGTTTACAACGCGCCCGTCGATCTCGCGTTCACGAAAGAGCGGCTCGACAAGATCAGGACGCCCGACGGCAAAGACGGCATCCGCATTCACCTCAGCCTCTACGACGACGAGACTTCGGAACTCTGCCACTGGCACATCCCCGAAACGCACTTCCTCGAAGCGTGGGGCGATACGCGCGCCCACGACGGCACGGTCTCCATCATTCAACCGCTCATCGCCCCGCTCTACAAGGGGCGCAGCGTCAACGAATTCTTAGCGGCCTTTACCGACAAGCCCGAACAGTCCGGCTACGACATCGTGCGCGACTACTGGCGCACGCAACGTCTCGAAACGCTCGTCGCTTCGCAGCCCGCGGTCGTCGCGCAGGCGACCGCGCCCGAAAGCGCGGGGCATCGTAACGCCAGCGCGCACGGCGGCGACAACACGCATGGCGAAGGCGCGGGCGGCGCGTCGGGACAAAGCACGACGGGCGGTAACGCATCCGCGTCGCCAAGCCCGACGCCGAGTGGAAGCCCGACGCCGAGTGGAAGCCCGACGCCCGCGGGCACGCCGAGCGCACCGGCGAGAACCCCCGCCGCCGCTCCCGCCAACTTCGACGAGGCGTGGCGCAGGGTCGTGCATGACGGGGTGATACCGGGAACGGCGGCCAAGGAACGCAGCGTCACGGTGAGAGGCGACTGGTCTGCGAATTTGACCGCGCCCGCGCAACCGGCCTCCGGCGGCGGTCAGTTCGAGATCGTCTTTCGCCCCGACCCGACCGTCTACGACGGACGCTTCAGTAACAACGGCTGGTTGCAGGAGTTGCCGAAGCCGCTGACGAAATTGACGTGGGACAACGCCGCCTACATGAGCCTCAACACGGCGCGGCGCATGTTCGGCCTCGGCGAGAACGACTACACGTTCAAGGGGCGCGAGTACAACGCGCCGCTCGTCGACCTGCGTTATCGCGGCCAGACGGTGCGCGCCCCCGTCCTCATCGTGCCCGGCCAGCCGGACGACGTGGTGACGGTGACGCTCGGCTACGGCCGCACGCGCGCCGGGCGCGTCGGCTCAAGCACCGAAGACAAGCCGCTCGGCTACAACGCCTACCGCCTGCGCACCTCCGATGCGATGTGGCAGGGCGCGGGGCTGGAAGTCGTGCCGACGGGCGAGGAGTACCTGCTCGCCGTCACGCAACTCCACTTCAACATGGAAGGGCGCGACATCGTGCGCTCCAACACGCTCAAGGAATATCTGACCAACAGCGGCGATTCGAGCCGCGAGGTTCACGGCGGCGCGAGCCTCGCCACGCACGAGGGCGCGGCCGAAGTGGTCGGCAAGGAGACGCACAAGGAGCCGGGGCATCACGATTCGCTCTACCCGAACTACGAGTACACGGGCTACAAGTGGGGGATGGCCGTTGACGTGGCCTCGTGCGTCGGCTGCCAGTCGTGCGTCGTCGCCTGCCAGTCGGAGAACAATATTCCCATCGTCGGCAAGGAGCAGGTCGCGCGCAGCCGCCACATGCACTGGCTGCGCGTTGACAACTACTTCAAGGGCTTGGCGGAAAACCCGGAAGGCGTCCACTTCATGCCCATTCCCTGCATGCACTGCGAACTCGCGCCGTGCGAGCCGGTCTGCCCCGTCCACGCTACCGTCCACAGCGCGGAGGGCACGAACGACATGATTTACAACCGCTGCGTCGGCACGCGCTACTGCTCCAACAACTGCCCCTACAAGGTGCGCCGCTTCAACTTCCTGCTCTATCAGGATTTCGAGACGCCGTCATTAAAGATGATGCGCAACCCGGATGTCACGGTGCGCTCGCGCGGCGTGATGGAGAAATGCACCTACTGCATCCAGCGCATCTCCTACGCGCGGATCGAATCGGAGAAGGAGGGGCGGCGCGTGCGCGACGGCGAGATCGTCACGGCGTGCCAGTCGGCCTGCCCCACCGAGGCGATCATCTTCGGCGACTTGAACGACCAGAACAGCCGCGTCGCCAAGATGCAGCACGACCAGCGCAACTACAGCTTGCTCGCGGAACTCAACACGCGTCCGCGCACGACGTACCTGTCGGCGATGCGCAATCCGAACGAAGAAATTCATGGGGCGTAAAATTTCATGGCATCAAGAGTAGACGAGCCACACGACGACATTCACCTGACGCCCAACCCCGTCATCGAGCCGGGGCACACCGCCGCGTCCGTGACGGACAAGATCAGCGCGCTCGTGCTCAAGCGCAAGACGCCGCTCGCGTGGTATATCGGCTTCTTCATCTCGTTCTCGCTGGCGAACGTGTTGATGTTCACCATCGCCTACCTCGTCACGACCGGCATCGGCATCTGGGGCAACAACTGGCCGGTCGGGTGGGCGTTCGACATCATCAACTTCGTCTGGTGGATCGGCATCGGCCACGCCGGCACTTTGATCTCGGCCATTCTCCTGCTGCTCAGGCAGGAGTGGCGCACCTCGATCAACCGCTTCGCCGAAGCCATGACCCTGTTCGCCGTCGCCTGCGCCGGACTCTTTCCGCTCCTGCACACCGGCCGCCCCTGGCTCGCCTATTGGATGCTGCCCTACCCGAACACGATGAACATCTACCCGCAATTCAGAAGCCCTCTGATGTGGGACGTGTTCGCCGTCTCGACTTACGCGAGCGTCTCGGCCTTGTTCTGGTACGTCGGCCTGATCCCCGACTTCGCCACGCTCCGCGACCGCGCGAAGAACCGCGCGTTCAAAGTGGTCTACGGCATGCTCGCGCTCGGCTGGCGCGGCAGCGCGCGCCACTGGCATCGCTACGAAACCGCCTATCTCCTGCTCGCGGGCTTGGCGACGCCGCTCGTGCTCTCCGTGCACACCATCGTCAGCTTCGACTTCGCCGTCTCGCAACTGCCCGGCTGGCACGCCACGATCTTCCCGCCCTACTTCGTGGCGGGCGCGATCTACGCGGGCTTCGCCATGGTCTTGCTGTTGACCATCCCCTTGCGCAAGTTTTACGGCCTCGAAGATTTCATCACGCTCCGCCACCTGCGCAACAGCGCGAAGATCATGCTCGCCACCGGCCTCATCGTCGGCTACGGCTACATGATGGAAGCGTTCATGGCCTGGTACAGCGCGAGCGAGTACGAAGGCTTCATGTTGAAGAACCGCATCTGGACGGGGCCGTACTGGTGGGCTTACGCGCTCCTGCTCATCACGAACATCATCATCCCGCAGATACTCTGGTCGAAGCGCGCGCGCCACAACACGGTGATCCTCTTCGTCGTCGCGCTCGTCATCAGCGTCGGGATGTGGTTGGAGCGGTTCGTCATCATCGTGACGAGTTTGCACCGCGATTACCTGCCGGGGTCGTGGGCGACGACGAAGAGG
>DASQNL010000424.1:0-3868 GCA_035644995.1 Pyrinomonadaceae bacterium
AAGGTCTCGTCAAGGTCATCAACGGCGAAGCGGGCGGCGGCTTCGTCGATGCCTGCAATCAGGGCGCGGCGGCCGCGCGCGGCGAGCATCTCGTCTTTCTCAAACCTGACGCGGTCGTGCTCCCCGGCTGGCTGACGCACCTGCGCGAGACGGCCGCGGGCGATCCTCTGGCGGGCGCGGTCGGTTCGATGTTTCTCTCCGCGGACGGCCGCGTGCAGGAGGCCGGCGCGGGCGTGTGGCGAAACGGCGCGGCCTTCCATTACGGCCGGGGCGTCTCGCCCGACGACCGCCGCTACAACTTCGCGCGCGAAGTTGACTACTGCTCCGGCGCATCGCTCCTCGTCCGCCGCGAACTCTTCGAGCGGCTCGGCGGCTTCGACCGCCGCTACGCTCCCGCCTCTTACCAAGACGTGGACATCTGCTTCGGCCTGCGCTCGCTCGGCTACAAAGTCGTCTATCAACCGATGTCGCGCGTCATCCGCCAAGAGGGCGCGACGGCCGGGCGCGTTGACGCCTTTGCCGGGCGCGAACGCCATCGGGCGATCAACCGCGCGAGGTTCGTCGAGAAGTGGCAGGCGGTTTTGGAGCGCGAGAATTTGCCGGAAGACCCTGCGCGCCTTGAAGAAGCCTCGAACCGCAAGCGCGCGCCGCTCGTCATCGTCTTCGACGAACGCATCCCGACGCCCGACCGCGACGCGGGCAGCGCGCGCATGTTGTTCATCCTCAAGTCGCTCGCGCGCTCGTGCCGCCCCGTCTTCGTGCCGCTCAACCGGCCGCACGGCATCGAGTATGAACGGCTCTTGTGGAAAGAGGGGATCGAGACGGCCAACATCGTGGAATACAACCGACTGCTGCGCGAGCGGAAGTTTCACGCCGCCGTCCTGAGCCGGCCGCTCGTCGCCGACGGACTCATCAATTCGCTGCGCGGGATCGACCCGTCGCTCAAGATCGTTTTCGACATGGTGGACACGTATTTCATCCGCCTCGAACGCGAACGTCTCATCACCGGGGACGAGAGCACGGCGGCCGAGGCGCGGCGTTATCGAGAGATCGAACTGCGACTCGCGCGCGCCAGTAATCTCGTCTGGTGCGCTTCGTCCGAAGACAAGCAAACGGTCGCGCGCGAACTTCCGGAAGCGCGCATCGAAGTGATCCCGACGATTCACCCGCTCCACGGGCGCGGCAAGAATTTCGCCGCGCGCGAGCATCTGCTGTTCCTCGGCAACCTCGCCCACCGCCCGAACGCGGACGCCGTGCATCACTTCATGCGCGACATTTTCCCCCACGTCAAAGGCGCGCTTCCGGGCGTCAAGCTCTACGTCGTCGGCGACAACGTGACGCCGGAGATCGCGGCCTACGCCGCCGCCGCCGGGGCGGCGGACGTTGAAGTGCTCGGCTACGTGCCCGATGTGGAGCCGCTCTTTCGCAACTGTCGCTTGATGGTTGTGCCCTTGCGTTACGGCGCGGGCATCAAGGGCAAACTCGGCGAATCGCTCTCCTACGGTCTGCCGGTCGTCACGACTTCGACCGGCGCGGAAGGCTTCGGCTTGACCGGCGGCGTCGAAGCGTTAATCGCGGACGACCCGCGAGAGTTCGCTGCGGCGGTCGTGCGCGCCTACGAGCGGGAAGATTTGTGGGAGCGACTGGCGGAACACGGCCACCGGCACGTCGAAAAATATTTCACGCCCGAAGTGATCGCCGAGGTCGTCGACGCCTCGATGCGGGAACTGGGATTAACGAAGGCCGCGACGAGGGCGCGCGGCAGCCTCGGCGAGCCGAAAGAGTCGGCGGATTGATTAGGGGTAGTCGCGGATTGTCGCGGGAGCCTCATGCGGCGCGCGCCCTCATTGCGGCTTGCGGCCTTCAGCGCGGCCATTGCCGTTCGAGCAATGCGTTGAGGATGCGGTCGGCGGCCTGACCGTCCCAGAGCGGCGGGAGGCTTGCGCGCGGATGATCGAGGGCGTCGAAGGCGGCGGCGACGACGGCGGCGGCGTCCGTGCCGACGAGACGGTTCGTGCCGTGCGTGACGGTGATCGGGCGTTCCGTGTTGTCGCGCAAAGTCAGACAGGGAATGTTGAGCGCGGTCGTCTCCTCCTGAATGCCGCCCGAATCCGTGAGCACGAGCGAAGCGCCGCTGAACAGGCGCAGGAAATCGAGATAGCCGAGCGGTTCGATTAAACGCAGGCGCGGCGCGAGGGCGGCGACGCGCGCCCGGAGGCCGAACTCTTCCAGGCGGCGGCGCGTGCGCGGATGCACGGGAAAGACGACGGGGAGGCGTTCGCCGATCCGTTCGAGCGCGGCGAGGATGCGTTCGAGCGGCTCGCGCACATCTACGTTCGACGGGCGGTGCAGCGTCACGACCGCGTAATCCGCTCCGCGCCCGAAGCCCAACTCCTCACGAATCCGCGAACGCCCCGCGCGCTCCATCTGTGCGTAGAGCGAATCGATCATCACGTTGCCGACGAAGCGGATGCGCTCCGGCGGGATGTTTTCGGCGAGCAGATTTTCGTCGGCGTCGGGCGAGGGCGTGAGCAAGAGGTCGGAGATTTGATCGGTGACGAGGCGGTTGATCTCTTCGGGCATCGTGCGGTCGCGGCTGCGCAGGCCGGCCTCGACGTGCGCGACCTTGACCCCCAACTTCGCGCAGCAGAGCGCGCAGGCGAGCGTCGAATTCACGTCGCCGACGACCACGACCCAATCGGGCTGTTCGCGTAACACGACCGGCTCGAAGCGTTCGAGCGCGGCCGCCGTCTGCTGCGCGTGCGTGCCCGACCCGATGCCGAGATGCACGTCCGGCTCCGGCAATTCGAGATCGCGGAAGAACGCCTCTGACATTCGCGCGTCGTGGTGCTGCCCCGTATGCACGACGAGCGGCGCGAACTCCCTCGGCCGCCGCCGCATCGCCTCCACGATTGGCGCGACCTTCATAAAGTTCGGGCGCGCCCCCACGACGTTGATGACTTTGAGCACTATCCGTAAGCCTTGCTGCGATGCCGCACCGCAACGATCTCTATGACGCGCCCCGCATCATCCACGGTGTAAATCACGCGGTAATCTCCGACACGGACGCGCCAGCGATTTTGCGAGCCGACAAGTTTACGACATCCCGACGGACGCGGCTCGCCGGCCAGTGAACGAAGAGACAGGACGACTCTCACCCTCAAGCCGTGCTCTAATGCCTTAATCTCTTTTTGCGCACTATTACTAACCGTCACCGTGTATGCACGGTTATTCATTCAGCAGACCTTCGGCACGCAACTCGGCCTCGAACTCTTCGAGCGGCAGGCTGCGCTCGCCCGCGCGTTCGTCGGCGGTCAGGTTGTCGTAGATGTCTTCCCAGAGTTCGCCCCATTCCTTGAGGTCTAAGAGCACGGCTACCTTTTCCCCGTCGCTGTCGGTCACGAATTGAACGCCTCTGACTGCCATTTTTTTCGTCGCCTCTCTTCCTACAAGCGAATGATGCGCGCGCTGCTGTTCTTGCGCAGGTCGCCGCTGAGGGCGTTGCGCGTGTCAACGATGAGGGTGGAGAGCGCGCAGACGCGCGCGTAGTCGACCGTGCTGTGGTCGGTGACGATGACGACGCAGTCGGCCGCTTTGAGTTCGTCGTCCGCGAGCGCGACGGATTGCAGCGGCTCGCCCGCGCTTTCGGTGTGCGCGTCGTCGAAGCGTATGCCGGAGACGTATTCGTCGTGATAGGAGACATCCGCGCCCTTGGCGCGCAGGCGGTCGATGATGGAGAGCGCGGGGCTTTCGCGCACATCGTCAACGTCCTTTTTGTAGGCCACGCCGAGCAACAGCACGCGCGAACCTTTGAGCGCCTTGCTCTCGTCGTACAAGGCGTCGGCGATGAGCGTGATGACTTGGTGGG
>DASQNL010000425.1:0-1796 GCA_035644995.1 Pyrinomonadaceae bacterium
TCGCGCGCCGCGAACCGGACGGCCAACGCCGCGACGCCCGTTGCGCGCGGCAACCGTGTCTTTATCTCTTCCGACTACGGCACGGGCGCGGGACTCGTCGAGATCAAGGCGGGCGAGCGCGGCGCGCTGACGGCGCAGGAAGTCTATTTCACGAGGGACATGCGCAACCATCACAGCAGTTCCATCCTCGTCGGCGAACATCTCTACGGCTTCTCCGGCGGCATCCTGACGGCTATGCGTTTCGACAGCGGGCAGGTGGCTTGGAAAGACCGCAGCGTCGGCAAAGGCTCGCTCGTTTACGCCGACGGGCACTTCTATTGCCTGAGCGAGAATGGAGTGGTCGGCCTCGTCGAGGCGACGCCCGAAGCCTATCGCGAAAAGGGACGCTTCCGCATCACGCAGGATTCGCTGCCCACCTGGACGCACCCGATCATCGCGGGCGGCCGCCTCTACCTGCGCGATCAAGACACGATCTACGCCTACGACGTGAGACAGAAAAAATAACAAATGCGGCGGGCGGAGAATTCGCTCTCCGCCCGTTCGCTGTTGCAGCCGCACGGGCGGCGGACTTGTCCGCTACCCTGTCACTAAACCATTGGAGAGACCACATAATGCGCGTGGAGCGATTGGAAGAACTGGCGAGGCAGGCGTTAACTGAATCGCGGCGGAATGATTGCGAACTGATCTCGGTCGCGGCGGCGGGAGGCTCCGGGCACACTTGGTCTATCGACCTGCTCGACGTGATGGAGGAACAAGAGCCGTTTCGCGTGACGCTCGATGCCGCGCCCGGTTCCACGGATGAAGAGATCAAAGAGGCGATCCGGCGCGGCATCGCCGAGCATTTCAGCGCGGCGAGTAATTGATCTCCGGCACGCCCGAATGTTCCCCGACCACCCCGATGAAAGAAGCAACTTTGCGACGGCAGGCCGACGGCGATGTGCCCTCCGTCGAAGAGATCAGGGCGCACTTCCCCGCCCTCGAACGACAACACGGCGGCCGCGCGGTCGCCTATTTCGACGGGCCGGGCGGCACACAGGTTCCGCGCGCCGTCGTCGAAGCCGTCGCGGATTATCTCTATCACCACAACGCCAACACGCACTGGGCATACCCGTCCAGCGCGGAGACCGATGCCATCCTCGAACGAGCGCGTGAAACTCTCGCCGATTTTTTGCACGCCGCGCCGACCGAGATCGCCTTCGGCGCGAACATGACGACGCTCGCCTTCCATCTCTCGCGCGCGTTAGGCCGCCGTTTCGACGCGGGCGACGAGATCATCGTCACCGAACTCGACCACCATGCCAACATCGCCCCGTGGCACGCGCTGGCGCGCGAGCGCGGCATGGTCGTGCGCACGGCGAAGATGTTGCCGGAGACGGGCGCGCTCGATTGGGAAGATTTCGAGAGCCTGCTCAATGAGCGCACGAAGTTGGTCGCCGTGGGCGCGGCCTCGAACGCGCTCGGCACGATCACGGACGTGCGGCGCGCGACGGCGGCGGCGCACCGTGTCGGAGCGTTATCCTTTGTGGACGCCGTTCACTACGCGCCGCACAACCTGGTTGACGTGCGCGCACTCGATTGCGACTTTCTCGCCTGCTCGGCCTACAAGTTTTGCGGCCCGCATGTCGGCGTGCTCTACGGCAAGCAGGCGTTGTTGGACTCGCTCGATTTTCCCAAGCTCATGCCCGCGCCCGACACCGCGCCCGAACGCGCCGAGACCGGGACGCTCAACCACGAGGGCATCGCCGGGGCAGCCGCCGCCGTGGATTTCTTCGCCTCGCTCGCCCCTCTGCCGGCCG
>DASQNL010000426.1:0-2033 GCA_035644995.1 Pyrinomonadaceae bacterium
ACGCAACCGTTTTGCAGACCAGCAACGCGAAAGCGGAGAGCAGTTTGATGCGCCGCAGACCGAGGCCGAGCGCATCCAGCAGTTGATGGAAGACGTGCGCGAGCGCGTCCAGCACGAGAAGGAGAAGGAGGCGGCGCGCGCGGCCGCGAAGCGTCGCAAGGCGCGCGCACAGGCTGGCGGCGCGGGCGCGCAGAAGTCCGGCGGCGCGGGCGCGCAAAAGTCCGGCGGCGCGCGGAAAGCTACGGCGGCGGCGGGCGCAAAGACGCCGGTTGCCGCGACGAAGAAATCGGCGGGCGCGAAAGGGGCTTCGAAGCAGGGCGCGACCAAAAAGGCCGCGAAGGGCGCAACGTGGTCGGGCGCGAAGCAGGGCGCGGCCGTCAAGTCGGGAGTGAAGGCGGGCGCGAAAGGCGCGTCTAAAAAGTCTGCGGCCGGCGCAAAAGGCGCGTCTAAAAAGTCTGTGGCGGGCGCGAAAGGCGCGTCTAAAAAGTCCGCGGGCAAGAAGGCGGGCGGCGGCGGCAACAGCGGCGGCGGCGGCTCTGCGGGTAAAAAGTCCGCCGGTAGTAAACAATCGGCGCGCAAGGGCGGCGGGCGTTAAGTTATGGGGTCGCGTTTGAGCGACGCGGCCGGGAGTTTTAAGCAGGCGGCAACGAACCGGGAAGGAGCGAGAGGGATGGCGGGACAAGGCGAAGAACAAGAGGCGACGACGACGGGCGGCGGGCAAGCGGGCGAGAACCGCGGCGGCGCGGCGGGCGCGGGGCACGAGGGCGAGCCGGAGGCCGAGCAGGAGTCGGCGGCGGCGATGGACGCGGAAGTGCCGCAACCGCCCGACGCTTCGGAGACGACCGAGGGACAACCCTCCTGAGTTCTCCGGGCAACTAAAACTCGAAAGCAAAGATGGGCGAGCGGCGAATCTACAACGCGCTCGCCCTTAACCTGTGTGCTGTGCCGGGGGCATAAAGTAAGTTAAGATGCGTCGGTCAAAGGTCGCGCCCATTGCCCGCAAGCATTTCTCGTCCTACATAACATGATGAAAAGTAACGCCAGAGAAGTCCGCTCAGGTTCGGCCGGGTTCCGCGCCGGGGCGGCGTGTCCGTCCCGGCCGGTCGCGCTGCTGGTGCTCGTGCTGACTTTGCTCGGCAGCCCGTTCGATACGGCCGCCGCGCAAAAAAGCAGGACGCGGAAATTGCCCTCGCCCGATAAGATCGTGGCCGACTATTTGAAGGCCGCCGGGGGGAAGAAACGACAGGGCGCGGTGCGCGACGCAACTTACGTGTGGAGCGTGCAGCAGGGCGCGAGCGGGGCGAAGGGCACGGCGCGCACGTTCACGAAGTTTCCGGCGGCGACGCGCACGGACATCTCGCTCGAAGGCGGCGAGACCAACGCGGCGGCCAACGCGCGTTCCGCCTGGCTGCGGCGCGACGGCGGCCGGTTGCGAACGCTGACCGATGCGGAAGCTGACGCGGCCAAGCTGCTCTCCGCGCTCGATGCCGGTCGTCTCGTTGATTACAAGAAACAGGACGTGCTCGCGCGCACGGTCGAACTCTCCGACGGCGGCAACCACCTCGAACCCGCTTACGTCGTCGAGTTCTCAAGACGCAACGGCGCGCGTCTGAACTACTGGTTCGGCGTGGACAGCAAACTGCCCTTGCAGGTAACGGACGAATCGCGCCGACTCACGATCCGTTACAAAGATTATCGCGCGGCGCAAAACGGCCTGCTCGAACCGCACCGGGTGGAGATCGGGACGCGCGACGCGGAGACGCTGGCGTTGACCCTGAGCAGCGTGCGTTACAACACCGGGTTGGATGACGCCCTCTTCGAGCCGCCGGGCGACGCTTCTTTGAACATCTCGGAATTGCTGCGCGCCGTCGCGCGCAATCAGCGGCAGATTGACGAGCGCATCAGCGACTACACTTTCACGCGCACCGAGACGGAGCGCGAGATCGACGACAAGGGCGTGGTGAAGAAAGAGAAGAGAACCGTCCGCGAAGTTTACCCGGTGGCGGGCGGCGGGAGCGTCTTCAAGTTGATCA
>DASQNL010000427.1:0-3963 GCA_035644995.1 Pyrinomonadaceae bacterium
CGTGGTCGGCGACGCGGCGCAGTTGCGCGATGAACTGGCGCGTCTGAGCGGCGGCATCGAAGTGGCCGGGACGAATCCCGCCGCGCCCGCCTCCGAGCCGAAGCTGCCGAAGCGTCCGTAGTCAATTTACAAAAAAATCGCAAGCTCCTTGCAACCAAACAGCCCCGCACAATCATTTAAGGTGCCCACACCAACAAGTCTGAATGAAAACGAACGTCGGCAAGAGCATGCGCGTCGAGTCAACTCGATGTTCGCGGGCATCGCGCGTCGCTACGATCTTTTAAATCACCTTCTCTCGGCGAACATTGATCGCCGCTGGCGCAAATTGGTGGCCGAACGTTTGCGCCCCGCGCTCGTCGCCGGAACACGCACGCTGGATGTGGCCTGCGGCACGGGCGACCTCGCCCTGACGCTCTCCGAAGCCGGGCAGACGCGCGTGACCGGACTTGATTTCTGTCGCCCGATGCTCGAAGTGGCGGCACGCAAGGCGACACAGCAAAAACGCGGGATACCCTTTATCGAGGCCGACGCGCTGCGTCTGCCGTTCGCGGCGGAGACTTTCGATGTCGTGACCATCGCCTTCGGCCTGCGGAATCTGGCGAGCTTCGAGGGCGGACTCGGCGAGTTGTTTCGCGTGCTCAAACCGGGCGGGCGCGTGGCGATTCTGGAATTTTCGCACCCGGTCGTGCCGGGCTTCCGCGCTCTTTTTCAATTTTATTTTACGCGCGTGTTGCCGCGCATCGGCGGTCTCGTGAGCGGTTCGCGCGGAGCGTATGAGTATCT
The DNA here is from genome assembly GCA_035644995.1 of Pyrinomonadaceae bacterium. Taxonomy (GTDB): domain Bacteria; phylum Acidobacteriota; class Blastocatellia; order Pyrinomonadales; family Pyrinomonadaceae; genus JAIVJZ01. Next base: position 784 of record DASQNL010000427.1, read on the forward strand.
GCCGGATTCCGTATCGCGCTTTCCGGATCAGCGGCGACTGGCCGAGTTGATGCGCGAAATCGGCTTCGGCGAGGTGACGTATCAGAATTTGACGGGCGGCATCGCGGCTCTGCATCTGGGCACGCGCCCCGGCCGCGCGTGATCCGGGATTGGTTTGCGCTACTTTCAACAGAGCGCAAACCGAAGACGTAGTCCGATGGTTTTGTGCTTATTCCCGCGCGACGGTTGTCGGGGCTGTTCGCGTGACGAAAGACACAACTTCCATCGGGCTACGTTTTTTATGTGACAAGTGACGGGCGACGGGTGACAAGTCGAAGACAAGATCGTTGTTTCAACTTGTCACCTGTCGCTCGTCACTTGTCACTTTCCGATGCTATCATCCTCCGCGCAGTTTCAAACTAAACACTCTTCCGAACATTCGCTCAATCCGCTTGCCGAAGATGAAGCACAAGCTACTCGATGTCTCGCGGCGCATCTTGATCCTCCTGCTCGTGGTGTGGACGGTGGTGTCGCTCGTCACGCTCCTGATCGAACTCGTGCCGGGCGACCCGGCGACGGCCACGCTCGGCGAAGAGGCCACGGCCGCGCAGATCGAGCAGTTTCGCCAGAAGCACAATCTCGACCGCCCCGCCTTCTTCTTCTCCTATGCACGCGACGCCGCCGCTGGCGGCGAACGAACCTTCAACTGGCACGGGCTGAACAATCGTTACATTGATTATTGGGGCACGCTCCTGCGCGGCGACATGGGACGCTCGTTTCGCACCGACCGCCCCGTCATCGAACTGATCATGCAGCGTTACCCGGCGACGATCCAGCTCGCCGTCGCCGCGCTGCTCGTCGCCGTCAGCATCGCGATCCCGCTCGGCGTCGTGGCCGGAAAAAATCGCGGCACGTGGCTCGACAATTTGTTATCCGTCGTCGCGCTCATCGGCATCAGCATGCCCGGTTTCGTTTTGGGGCCTCTCCTGATCTACCTGTTCGCCATCCAACTCGGCTGGCTCGCGCCTTCCGGGCGTTTCGAGTGGTACGACATCATCCTGCCCGCCGTCACGCTCGGAGCCGCGCTCTCCGCGCTCCTGACGCGGATGGTGCGCTCGTCCGTCATCGAAGAGATGGGCGAGGACTACGTGCGCACGGCGCGCGCCAAAGGCTTGAGCGAGCGGACGGTCGTTTACAAGCACGTGCTCAAAAACGGTCTCATTCCGGTGGTCACCATCCTCGGCCTGCAACTCGGCGTCCTGCTCGCGGGGGCGATCATCACGGAGAAGATTTTCAATTGGCCGGGCTTAGGTCTCCTGCTCATCGACGACGGCATCGGTAAACGCGACTACCGCCTCGTGCAAGGCTGCGTCCTCGTCATCAGCGTGACCTACATCTTTGCCAACACGCTCACGGACATTATTTATCGCTGGCTCGATCCCAGAATACGAGTTTCGTAACAGGCGACAAGCGACAAGTTAATTACCGGATACTCTTACGTTCTAACTCGTCGCCCGTCGCCTATCGCCTGTCACTTTCAGGAATATGAATCGCCTCTCAAAATTCGGTCTTGTCGTCGTGGGGTTCTTCGTCGTCGTGGCGATCTTTGCGCCGTTGATTGCGACGCATAACGTGGGCGAGACCGACCTGCTCAATCGCTACGCGCCTCCTTCTGCGGCGCACTGGCTCGGAACGGACGCGACCGGGCGCGACGTGTTCTCGCGCGTCGTCTACGGTGCGCGCATCTCTCTGCGCGTCGGCCTCGTGGTGGTCTTCGTCTCAACCTTTATCGGCACGATCATCGGCTCGCTGGCGGGCTACTACGGCGGGTGGATCGACCGCGTCGTCAACGGCTATCTCTTCAATGTCTTCCTCGCCTTTCCCGGCCTGTTGCTCGCCATCGCCATGGTCGCGTTTCTCGGCGCGGGGTTGAACAAGTTGATCCTCGCGCTCTGCATCATCGGCTGGGTGGGTTACGCGCGCGTGATTCGCGGGCAGGTGTTGAAGGTGCGCGAGTATGATTTCGTGCAGGCGGCGCGCGCGCTCGGCGCAAGCGACATGCGCATCCTCTTCGTTCACATTTTGCCGAACGCCGTTCAGCCGCTCATCGTGCAGGCGAGTCTCGGCATGGCGGGCGCGGTGCTCGCGGAGGCGACGCTCTCATTTTTGGGCTTGGGCGTGCCGCCGCCCGCGCCTTCGTGGGGCGTGATGCTCGAAGAGGCGCGCGATCTCTCGACGCTGCAAGCCGCGCCGCACGCGCTGCTCGTCCCCGGCATCGCCATCGCGCTCTCCGTGCTCGCCTTCAACTTCATCGGCGACGGCCTGCGCGAATATCTCGACCCGCGACAGCGCAGTCGTTAAATCGCCTCACCAGAAACGCACTACTCAACCGTGACGACAGCCAACAGTTCTTCCCACACACCGGGCGACACGCACGCCGCTCCGTCACCGAGCGCGGCCATCGCGATCCGGCAACTCTCGAAAACTTATCCCGTCTCGCTCGCGCGGCTCAAGAAATTTTTCCGCCGCCGGGCGACCGATCCCGTCGAAGCGTTGCGCGATGTCAGCTTCGAGGTGCGCGAGGGCGAAATCTTCGGCCTCATCGGCAGGAACGGCGCGGGCAAAACGACGCTCACGAAAATTATCGCCACGCTCGTGCAACCCACTTCCGGCGCGGTCGTCGTCGGCGGCTTCGACAGCGTGCGCGACGAGGTCGGCGTGCGCGCCCAACTCGGTCTCGCCACCGCCGAGGAACGCAGTTTCTACTGGCGTCTGAACATCGAACAAAACCTCACCTTCTTCGCGCGCCTCTACGGCCTGACGGACGCGCGCGCGCGGTCGCGCATCGGCGAACTGCTCGCGCGCCTCGAACTCGAACCGCTCGCCCGCCGCCGTTTCGGCGAACTCTCGACGGGCAACAAGCAGCGCGTCGCCATCGCCCGCGCCATGCTCAGTTCGCCCCGCGTCCTTTTGCTCGACGAGCCGACGCGTTCGCTCGACCCGCTCGCCGCCGCCACGACGCGCGCGCTCATCAACTCGCTCGCACGCGATGACGAACACCCCGTGACCGTGCTGCTCACCTCGCACAATCTCGCCGAGATAGAAGAACTGTGCGCGCGCGTCGCCGTCATCACGCGCGGCCGGATACGCGCGCTCGACACGCCCGCGCGCCTGCGCGCCGTGCATAAAAACGCGGAGCGC
>DASQNL010000428.1:0-2800 GCA_035644995.1 Pyrinomonadaceae bacterium
TAAAGGCCGACTCGCCCCGAAACGACCCGATCTTACGAAACAACTGGATGAAGGCTTCCTGCGCCAAGTCTTCCGCTTCCGCCACGTTCTGCGTCATCCGCAGGCAGAGGCTGTACACCCGCCGGTTGTGTCGCTCGTACAATTCCTCGAAGGCGGACAAGTCTCCGCCCGCCGCGCGTTGCGCGAGTGCATGATCGCTCATGGGAGTAGACGCTTTCTTAATGACCGGCTTCGCAGACTCAGCTTCGGCTTTTTGCCAGACGGGGTAAGTTGCGGCGTTGATGTTCATAATGTCTTAGCGTGAGCAAGTAGAGTGCCACGACGGACTTCGCCGCAAGGCGGGCAATTCACAGGCGCGGCGCGCGCGAAAGGGCGCGTCCGACCATATCGGGCATGTTTCTACCCAAACCGTGCAGCGGGGAAAAACTACGTTTGGAGGGGATTTCCGGCTCCCGGCGGGCGATCCGAAAATTCGTGCGGGAGGGGTTGCGCCGGGCAGCCGAATCCGGCGCGCCGTGGCACGCAAAAAAGCCGCGCGTCAGGTTCTTTCGTAAAAGGTGACGGCCAGTTCATCCCTCAGCGAGAGGGAGCGTTGCGGCCGGAAGCGCTGCAAAAAATCCGTGGGCATGAACGTATCCGCGCCCTCGACCGCGAGAGGAATTTCGGTCACGATCCAACGCTCGATTTCGGGTTGGAAAGTTTTGTAGATTTGCTCGCCGCCGATGACGTAGAGGTCGCACGAGAGATAGGGCGCGAGCGCGAGCGCGGAACTCTTGTCCGGCAGGACGACGACGACGCCGCCGCGCCCCGCCTCCCCCGTCTTCTCCGCCTCATGCGCTTCAACCGCCCCCGACCGGCTCAACACGATATTCAGACGCTCTTTCAGCGGCCGTCGCAGCGAAGCCCACGTGCGCCGACCCATCACGCACGCATGCCCCGTGGTCTGCTCCCTGAAAAATTTCAGGTCGGCGGGATAGCGCCAGGGGATCGTGCCGCCCCGGCCGATAGCTCCGTTCCGGTCAACCGCCACGATGCCGATGATGGACATGAAAGTGTCGTCTCTCAAACGCGAGATGGCCGCGCGCGAAAATCGTTCGACCTCAGACGGCCACCGGGGCGGCGATCTTGTCGTGCGATCTGTAACCGGCGAGCTTCAAGTGTTCGTAACGCATCCGGAGCAACCCCGCCAGCCCGCGCAGATGCCCCGCGTCGTCTGCGATCTCCAGCCGGGGCAGCGGGAGCGGGGGGCGCGCGAGCAGTTCGCGCACCTGTTCCAGATGATTCTGGTAGATGTGGTAATCGCCGAGCGTGTAAATGAATTCGCCCGGTTCGAGTTCGCAGGCGTGCGCGAGCATGTGCGTCAGGAGCGCGTAGGAACTGATGTTGAAGGGCACGCCGAGGAAGGCGTCCGCCGAACGTTGGTACAACTGGCAGTGCAAAACTTTCTCCGCCTCGACCTTGAACTGAAAGAGCGTGTGACACGGCGGCAGGTCGACTTCGTCGCAGACGCGCGGATCCCAACCCGTGACGACGAGGCGGCGCGAGTTCGGATTCTCACGGATGCCCGCGACGAGCCGCGCGATCTGATCCACGCCGTCGCGTTCCGGGTAACGACCGCCGAAGGAGCGCCACAGGTAACCGTAGACGGGGCCGAGGTCGCCCGCCTCCCGACCGAAACGGCGCGTGTGCGCTTCGTCAGCCCACTCAGCCCAGATGTCCACGCCGCGCGCGCGCAGGTTCCGCTCGTCCGTATCGCCGGAGAGAAACCAGAAGAGTTCCTCGGCCACCCAGCGGAAGGGAATTTTTTTGGTGGTGACGATGGGAAAACCGGCGCGCAGGTCGAAGCGCGTTTGATAGCCGAAGTGCGAGAGCGTGCCGACGCCCGTGCGATCCCGGTGTTCAACGCCATGTGCGAGAATGGATTTGAGCAGGTCGTGATATTGTTTCATATCGAGTAAACTTCGCGCGCGTGCGAAGCATATCATAGAGCGGGTGGGACGAAATAAAACAGATGGCGTTGAGGAAGCTAACCGAGTATCCGGCGAAGGTGTTGAATGAGATGGGCGCGCCCGTGGAAGTTTTTGACGCGGAGTTGGCGCGGCTGTGCGAGGACATGTTCGAGACGATGTACGCGGAGGAAGGCGTCGGGTTGGCCGCGCCGCAAATCGGCCTCTCGCTGCGTCTCTTCGTGATGGATTGCGCCGGGATCAAACTCGTCGCGGCCAACCCGGAGATCGTGGGCGTCGAGGGCGAGCAGACGGGCGAGGAGGGCTGCCTCTCGGTCGCTAAAATTCACTCGCCCTTGAAACGCGCCGAACGCGCCACGCTCCGCGCGCAAGACGTGCGGGGCGAATGGTACGAACGCTCCGCCGAAGGACTCGCCGCCCGCTGCTTCCAACACGAAACCGACCACTGCAACGGCGTTCTCTTCATCAACCGCCTCACGCCGCTCAAGCGCAATATCGTCGTGAAGCGTTTCCAGAAGTTGAAGAAGCGGGAATAGTTTGCCGGCCGGTCGCGGCGAAACCGCTTCAACGATCATCTCTTCGCGCGTCTTGATCGCGCGGGTGCTCGCGGCGGTATTGACGCACGAACGCCCAGACGGCGACGGCGCAAATGGCGAGAAAGAAGATCATCGCGCCGCCGATAACGAACAGTTCCGTGGTTTCCGCTTTCATTCCTTAGTCGCTTTCAAGAGCGGCGCGGCCGCTCGTCTATCAAAACTCAAGTTGCCGGTCGTCGCTTGAGCCGTCTCCCCGGTTGCGCGCGTTCTCGTCCGCTTCACGCGCTGTTCGCGCCG
>DASQNL010000429.1:0-3999 GCA_035644995.1 Pyrinomonadaceae bacterium
AGTTCGTCGCCCGACGGCGGCGGAAGCTGCGGCCCCGGCGCGGGCTTGTAAAACTTGAAATATGCCACCAGCCCGGCGACCACGACGAGAGCCAACGCCACCCCCACACACCCGCACCCGCGCATGCTTCTACTTTGAGCCACCCTGCGCTACCTCCTGAATTTGCGGCACAGCTTCCGAAGTTGTGTCATAAGACGATCTCACAAACATTCTCAGTCAGAGTTGATTTCCACGAGTTGCTCTGATTGTAAAAGCGACAATGCTCGGGGCAAAGTCTTCGTCAAAATTTGCCTGAGTCGTACATTGGAAGTATTACCGCAGGTGAGCCAAATGATTTTGGGTGGAGAGCCGAGTTCATCCAACAGGCGCAGAAAATCGCTGTCCTTTGTCATCAAAATGGCCGACGCCCTGCGAGCCGCGAAGAAGATGGCGCGATCCGTTGCGTCATGCAATCCGAGGTGGCGCAGCGCCACGGCGGGCACGGAAAAGTTAACGCCGATCCACTCTGCGATGGCCGGAGGCAGTTGCGCGTCAACCCAAATGCTCACGCCGCGATTACCGGATGATCCAGCCGCCGCGCCGCGTATAGATGAACGGCTTTCAGATCATCCATCTCAAGATCGGGCATCTCTTCCAAAATCTGTTCCGAACTCAGACCCGCGGCAAAAAGATCGAGCACGTCTATCACCCTGATGCGCATGCCGCGAATGCACGGGCGACCGCCGCATTGTTCGGGATTGACAGTTATTCTTTCCAGTAAATTTTCGGACATGATCTCGTTCCGGCCGAGAGCTACAATCTCATTTGCCGTCAAACAGTATATCAACACTCATAACCCGTTCATATCTTCACCGTGATCAATCGGACGGCACGGGTTCGCGTTCGCGCGCCCACTGGGTTTCGGCCTCGCGCGTGATCCGGGTGGGGTAGTTGCCCGTCCAGCAGGCGACGCACGAAGCGGCGGGACGGATGCCGGTCGAGGCGAGCATGCCTTCGAGGGAGAGGTAGCCGAGCGAGTCCGCGCCGATAAAGTTGCGTATCTGTTCGACGGACATCTGCGCGGCGATGAGGTCGTCGCGGTTCGGCGTATCGACGCCGTAGAAGCAAGGGCTGACGGTCGGCGGGCAACTGATCCGCAGGTGTACTTCCGTCGCCCCGGCTTCCCTGACCATGCGGACGATCTTCTTCGAAGTCGTGCCGCGCACGATGGAATCGTCGATCAGGACGACGCGGCGACCTTCGATGAGGTGGCGCACGGGGTTCAACTTGATGCGCACGCCGAAAGAGCGTATGGCTTGCTTCGGCTCGATGAAGGTGCGATGAACGTAGTGGTTGCGCACCAAGCCCTGCCGGTAACTGATGCCGCTTTGCGCGGCGTAACCGATGGCGGCGGCGACGCCGGAATCGGGCACGGGCACGACGAGGTCGGCCTCGGCCGGTTGTTCGAGGGCGAGCCGCTTGCCCATCTTGTGGCGCGACTCGTTGACCGAGTGGCCGTAGATTAGAGAGTCGGGGCGCGCGAAATAGACGTGCTCGAAGATGCACATGGAATGCTCGCGCGCGGGGAGCGGGCGCGACGAATGCAGCCCGCTCGCGTCGATGATGATCATCTCGCCGGGTTCCACGTCGCGGACGTAACTCGCTTCGATGAGATCGAAGGCGCAGGTCTCGGAGGCGACGACCCAGGCCTCGCCGAGGCGGCCGAGAGCGAGCGGGCGGAAGCCGCGCGGGTCGCGGATGGCGATGAGCGAATCGGGCGTGAGAAAGAGCATCGAGAACGCGCCTTCCGTCTCGCGCAGCACTTCGGGGATCGCCTCGTTGATGTTCGCGGCCTGCGAGCGCGCGATGCCGTGGAGGATGACCTCGGTGTCGGAAGTGGAAGAGAAGATCGCGCCCGTGCGTTCGAGCCGTTTGCGCTCCTCGCCCGCGAAGGGGAGGTTGCCGTTATGACAGACGGCGACTTGCCCGTGCTGGCAGGCGACGAGAAAGGGCTGCGCTTCGCGGATGGAGACTTCTCCGGCCGTCGAGTAGCGCACGTGGCCGATGGCGGATGCGCCGGGCAGGCGATTGAGGCGTCCGGCGTCGAACACGTCGGAGACGAGTCCCATCGCGCGCTCGGAACGCAACTCTCTGCCGCCGGACGCGACGATGCCGCAGGATTCCTGCCCGCGATGTTGCAGCGAGTAGAGTCCGAGGTAGGCGAGGCGCGCGGCTTCCGCGTGGCCGTAGATGCCGAAGACGCCGCACTCGTCGCGAAATTTATCTGTTGCTTTCGTCGTCACGGGAAAATTTGCAGTAGAAAAAGTAAGTTGAAGACGCATTGTAACGTAGTCGGTTGTCAGTTGTCAGTTGTCAGTTGTCAGTAGTCGGGTGTCCGTTGTCAGTTGCAGGTGACGCCCGGATGAGCAGCTAAAGATTCGGATCGCACGACGGACAACGGACAACGGACAACTGACGATGGACAAGCGGCTTCTGCTATGATTGCCGTTAAATAATTTCAGGGGGGAAAACAACATGGAAGTTAAAGTTTACGGAGCGGGCTGGTGTCACGACACGCAGGATACGCTGCGGCACTTGAAGGAACTCGGCGTGGCGCACACTTACATCGACGTGGAAGAGAACGCCGAGGCCGCCGAGTGGGTGCGCCGGCACAACGACGGCAAGGAGCGTAAGCCCACGCTCGACCTGGCCGGGCAGGTGCTCTCGGTTCCGTCCAACCGCGAGTTGGAGAGCGCGCTGCGCGAAAAGGGATTCATGGCCTGACCGCGCGGCGACAGGCGGACGGCGACGCCGAACGGGGCTTGGCCGAACGAGACGGGGTGATTCCGACCGTGAACAGTAGCGCGCCGGCACACGCTGTCGCCGCCCGGAGCGCGCGCGGGGTCGGCCGCCCGCGTCGCCGTTTAAATACACGATTCGATTTTAAGTGAGCGATTCCGGTTATACACATCGTTGGCTCGTCGCACTTTTGCGCGTCGCGCTCGTGGTCATGTTGGCGGGGGCGGGCTGGCTCGTCTATCGCCGCCTGCCGGCCGACGATGCGCCGCACAGCCTCGGAGCGACCGGGCAGACGCGCGACACGCTCCTGCGCATCGTCGTTCCGCCGCGCCCCGGCGGCGGCGACGCGCAGAACGCCGCCGCCACGACGACCGCCACCCCCGTCCAGCTTTACTCGGTTGATGTCGCGGCGGCGCAGCGCGAGTTTCTCGACGAGCGACGCCCCGGCCAGCGTTTTGAAGAGTTCATCGTGCGCCGCATGGGCGCGCGCCAGCCCATCCGTGCGCAACTCGACGCGCGCGGCCAAACCATCCTCTACGTTCCGCCCGGCCGCTGGTGGATTCACGTCACGCAAGAGGGCGCGCAGGAAATGGTCTGGCGTCTGCCCGTCAACGTCGCCGGACGCGAGCAGACAATCGAACTCACCGCCGCCAACGCTTACATGAGGACGAAAAGATTTTAAGCCCGGTCGGTTGTCAGTTGTCAGTTGTTTGTGATTCACGAGCGGCGGTCTAAAGGTAAAAATCTCAGCTTACGAATAAAGATAAACAACTGACGACGGACAACCGACGACGGACAGTTTTTTATGAAAGCTCTACGCTACGAGGATGGGCGGTTGCAGGTAGGGGAGACGGCCGCGCCGCGCGAGGCGGCGGGCGAGGCCGTGGTGCGCGTGACGCTGGCGGGGATTTGCAACACCGACGTGGAGATCGCGCGCGGGTACGCGGGGTTTGCGGGCACGCTCGGCCATGAGTTCGTGGGCGTGGTGGAGAGCGCGGCCGACGCGCCGCAGCTTATCGGGCGGCGCGTGGTCGGCGAGATCAACGCGGGCTGCGGGCGTTGCGAGTTGTGCGCGGCGGGCGACGCGCGCCATTGTGCGCGCCGCACGGTGCTCGGCATCGTCGGGCGTGCGGGCGCGTTCGCGGAGTACTTGAGTCTGCCGGTCGTGAATTTGTTGACCGTGCCGGACGACGTTGAGGACGAGCGCGCCGTCTTCGCCGA
>DASQNL010000430.1:0-4943 GCA_035644995.1 Pyrinomonadaceae bacterium
CTTGCGTGGGGCAAAGGCGCGCACCCATGACGAGTTAAACAGGGCGTTGGCGCAGGCTATCAAACTCGTGACCAAAGCCGACATCTGCGGGTGGTTCAAGCACTGCGGCTACTCACTCGCACGCAAGTGAGAACCGCTATAGGGAACAACTTTTCTTATTTGGTAGATGAAGTTGTGGGTTTAAGCTCGATTCATTCCTTGATCTGTAATTTGATAACAACCAATTGTTACCATCTTAACTAGGCTTGCGCTTCGGCTATGTCTGATTTTGCCATGCAACTTCGTAAATGGAGACGGGTTGGACGCGGTTCTTGACGCTGATGGGAGTTAGTTGGCGAAGGGTGAAGCGTTGGTCGGCGGCGGCTTGGACGACGGCGTGGCTGGAGAGGATTTGCCCGCCTTGCGCTCTGGATTCCAAACGGGCGGCCAGATTCACGGTGTCGCCGATGGCCGTGTACTCGGAGCGACGCTCGGAGCCGATGTAGCCGACCGTCGCTTCGCCCGTGTGCAGGCCGATGCCGACGCTGATCTCAGGCAAACCGGCCGCGCGCAGCTCGTGGTTGAGCGCATTGACGCGGCGTTGCATGGCGACGGCGGCGGCCAACGCGTTGGACGCATCTTGCGGCGTGGCGGCGGGCGCGCCGAATAAGGCCATGAGGCCGTCGCCGATGTATTTGTCGAGCGTGCCGCCGTGGGCGAAGATGATGTCGGTCATGGCGGTGAAGTAGAGATTGAGGATTTGCACGACGCGTTCCGGGGGCGCGTGCTCGGAGATGCCGGTAAAACCGCGCACGTCCGCGAAAAGCACGGTGACGCATTGATTCACGCCGCCGAGTTTGAAAGACCCGGGATTTTCGAGCATCTGGCGCACGACGTATTCGGGCATAAAGCGGCCGTAGTTGGCGCGCGCCACCTCTTCGCGGGCGAGCCGTTCGTGCGCGCGTGCGCTCTCGACGGCGACGGCGGTCTGCGAGGCGATGGCCGTCAGGAATTCCAGATCGTCGCGCGTAAAGACGGCCGCCGGGTCGAGGCGGTCGGCGTAGATCGCCCCGTGGACGCCCGACTCCGTGAGCAGCGGGGCGCAAATAGTAGAGCGCACGCCCTGCGCGATCACCGAGTTGGCCTGTGCGAACTGGGCGTCGGCCGCGGCGTCTTGCGAGAGAAGCGCGACCCGCTCGCCGAGGGCTTTAGCGAGGATCGTGCGGCTGACCGCCACCGGCTTCGTGCCGGGATGGTAGGCTTCGTGCCGCGTTTTAACTCCGACCGGGTGGAGGTTCTCGAAGCCGTTCGTGATCGGGGATTCGTTGCCGAGCAGCGCGACGACGCGGTCGGCCGGCGTCACGCGGAGAATAATGTCGGTCGCCTTGTCGAAGATGGCCGCCAGATTAAAGACGGAGTTGAAGGTCTTATTCAACTCGTAGAGCATGGCGAGAATGTCGGCCTTGCGGCGCAGCGCTTGTAGCTCCGCCGTTGCGTCCTGCCCCTTAGCCAGCCCGCGCGCGGTGTCGTGCGGAAGACCGTGCGCGGGCACGGCGATCTGCGTCCTCCCTAAAGCGACATCCTCATATTTGAGCGGCGCGGGTCGTTCCGCCGGTTCATCCAGAAGGAAGCGGATCACGCTCCCGCCTACTTTGATCCGGTCGCCGTGCGCGAGTCGGCACTCGTCGCGCAGTTGGCCGTTGACCAGTATCCCGTTCGCGCTGCGCTTGACCACGGAACCGTTGACGACGCCGTTGATGACGAAGTAGGCGTCGCCGCGCCTGACGATGTGCGCGTGTTGGCGGGACACGCGCGGGTCGTTGAGCGGCACGATGTTCTCAGCCGCGCGGCCGATGGTGCATTGTCCCTGCCCGGCGAGCGTGTGCTGCCACTTCCGGCCACCGGCGTCTTCAATGTGGAGAACAGCCATCAGAGAATTCCATCGAGGGCAGAGCTACGGTCTGTGATGACAGGCCGACCGGGCGACGAAGCCGAGCGGTCGTGTGCGCGAAGCATCGACAAAAGGCCGTATCGACTGGCGGCATGTTTTTGGCGAAGGTCAATCGCCGTCGTCTCGTAAAGATCAGCGGAAAGGCGGCCGGTGCGGGGGCGGCCGATGTCCTCCGCCCGGAGGCGGATAGCCGCCTTCGTGGTGCGGTGGGTGCGGCGGGCGAAACGATTCCTGATCGCGCCGTCGCTGTTCTTCTTGCGCCTGTTGTTGCTTCCTTCTCCGTAACTCTTCCGCGCGCTGCGCGTCGTATTCGGCGGCGGCATCATTTTTGACGCCTGTCGGCGAACTCGGAGCGGGCGATTGGATGACTAGGCCGGATTTGTCGGCCGGAGCCTCGACCGCGGGCGAGCCGTGTCTCGACCCGTCCGCGTTCCCCACAGAGCCGCCCGATCCTTCCGTCTCCCCGGAGTGGAGTTGGCCGGCCGGAGTTCGCGACTCGCCGACGAGGGCGCGCGCGTCGGATGAGGGCGAGAGGGTCTGCCCGGAGGCAGGACTCAAGGTTTGAATTGTGGTTTCGGTCTGCCCCGCGCCGGGCGCAACGGACTGCGCCCCGGCGGGCTGCATTTCGATTTGCGACTCGGAAGCGGCCGGCGACGCCGCGGGGCTGCGCAAAAGCGGAAAGGCGACGAAAGCGCAGGCGGCGAGCACGGCCAGCGCGACGCCGATGATTACCGACGGCGAATGTTTGCGGGCGGGCGGCGTCTCAGGCGCGTGAAAAGAGGTGTGCGAATATGACTTGATTGACGGGCGCGTCAAGTCGTTGGATGAATCCACGACCGTCACCTCGCTCTCCGTCAAAGACACGGGCGGACGCAGTCGTGTCGGTGAGAGCGTTCCGGCGACAGCCTGCTGCCCGCCGAACATTTGCGCCCCGCCGTCGAGCACGGTGGCCTCGTGGCGGGCGGGCTGGCCGTGCGTGCGCGCGGCTGCCGCTTGCGGCGTGGTGCGCGCGAGGACGCTCGCCGCCTGCCGCAGGGCGGTGCGCATCTCGGCCGCCGTCGCCGGGCGGAGCGCGGCTTTCAAGGCCATCGCTCGATGGAGGATTTTACTGATCGATTCGGGAACTTGCGCGTGCGCGACGTGCGCGGGGCGCAGCGGGTCAGGCTGATTATTGATGACCGCGCCGGCGCGCGTCAGCCCATCGACGGGCGCAAAGCCGGTGAGCAGGTGATAGAGGGTCGCGCCGAGCGAGTAGAGGTCGCTGCGCGTATCGGTGCCCGTCCCTTGAATCTGTTCGAGCGGGGCATAGTTGCGTGAGTAGCCGAAGACGCTGGCCGTCGCCGAGGCGGCGCGCGTGCCGGTGGTCGCGCCCTTCGCCAGGCCGAAGTCGAGCAACACGATCTGGCCGCGCGGCGTGAGTTTCATGTTCTGCGGTTTGATGTCGCGGTGGACGATGGGCGGTTCGTGTGTGTGCAGGTAGTCGAGCGCGTCGAGCAGTTCGTCAGCCCAGCGCAGCACATCTGCGAGCGGAAACGCGCCGCGCTGTTGCAGCGACTCCGCCAGTTCGTCGCCCTCGATGTATTCCATGACGAGGAACTGCCCCTCGCCCTCGACGAAGTGGTCGCTGACTCTGGGCAGCGCGACGTGGCGCAGGTGGTTCAACAAATGCGCCTCGCGCTCGAACGCCTTGCGCAGCATGGGGTCGTCGAAGAAGGTCTGCTTGATGGCAACCGTGCTCTGAAAACGCTCGTCCGTGGCGACGTAAACCGCGCCCATGCCGCCCTGCCCGATCTGTTTCACGACGCGATAACGGCTTTGTAGCAATGCACCGGGTTCAATCATAACGTGATTTGTTGAGACTCCTTACATGTCGGATGGGCGGGTTAAGCGGCTGGCTTGACGCGATTAGCAACTCTCGGCGGGCGGGCGAAAAATCTTTGAGGATCGCCCTCGTGATCCACAATACCCGATTGAGCTTAATTAAATCAACACTTATGTTTGCGCGGCGCAGGCCGGGAGGCGGGGCGGGCGCAAGCCTAAGCCGTTCTCTTCTTTTGCACGAGCACTTGAAAACTCCCGCTCATTCCGCCGGGAAGAATCAACTCGCGCGCGCCGAGCCTCAGCCGCAAGCGTTCGGCCTCGCCGTCGAGGCGTGAGGTGAGACGCTCAAGTTGATCGAGCGCGCCCGCGCGCAGCAAAAACTCGTCTTGCCGCTCAAGCGAAACTGTTTCCAGACCCGCGGCTTCCCCCGCCTGTCTGAGTTGCGTCCAGTTAATCGTCGTCGTCAGGTCGTGCGCGCCGGGGTGCGCGAGCACGTCCGCGACGAATTGATGCTCGCGGAAGCCGCGCAGCGTGCCGTCGCGGCGTTGAACTGAACGATACAATTCTTCGGCCTCCGCGCCGTAATCAACCGTCACGACGTAGCCGCGTTGCAGGACGGCCGCGGCGCGTTCGACCCACTCCGCGACCGCCGGATTGACCTCCGCCGTGTGCCCCTCGGCGAGCGCGACGCCCTGCCGCGCGAAGTGCTCCAAGAGAGGCGGCGCGGCAGGCTCGCGTTCGCTCCAACAGAAGTCGCCCGCCGCATCCAACGCGACGCACAACTCGCGCAGCCGCCCGTCGCGCATACGCACCCGATGCACGGGAAACGCATCGAGCAACTCGTTGCTGAAGATCACGCCGGCCTCGAACGACAGGCCGCGCCAATCGTCTCGACAAAACTCGACGCGCCCGGCGAACGCCGTCAGATTTTCGCGGGCGCGACCGCGCGCGTCAACGCTCGTCTCGTCTATGTAATAGCGGGTCGCTTGAAAGACGCGCGGGTGATCGCGTTCCAAGGTTTCGAGCGCGACGCGAGCGAAATCTCCCGCGCCCGCGCCCGCTTCGAGAATCGCCCAACGGGGCGGCGCGCCGAGTTCCGCGTGGAGCGAGGCGAAGTAGCGCGCGCAGGTGGCGGCGAAGAGGGGGCTGCGTTCGGGGCTGGTGCGATAGTCGCCTCCGGCGCGCCCCCAGC
>DASQNL010000431.1:0-7331 GCA_035644995.1 Pyrinomonadaceae bacterium
GCGTCATAACTCCGCTCGCGATGGCCGCGGATTTCTTCAGGAAGCCGCCGAAGCCGCCCCCGCCGCCCTTCTTGTGCGCGACCGTCGTGTACAGAACGTAATCGCACTCTTTTTGCTGAGCTTCCGACTCGACGCCTGGCGTCTGCCGCGCTTCGAGCGCGACGACCTCCACGGCCGCACCGTTCAAATTATTCACCAACATATTGCGCACCGCATCGGCCAACGCCGACGCGTCAACGTAATCGGCCGCCGCAATCGTCTTGGGCAAGGCCACGCCGACGCGCACCACGCCAGCCCTTTTCGCACCCGGAGCCGAAGCCGCCTGCGCCGCGCCGCTCGCCGCGTCGTCGTCGTCATCGGCGTCGTCGCGCCCGGCCGACCCCATCGCCGCCGCCGCGCCGTACATCTCACGCACGTCGCTCACCTGCCGGTAGTCTGCGGGCGCATCAAAGAGCGCGCTGTCGAGAACCGCGCTCGTGATTTCCAACACCTCCTGCGTGAAGGTGAACGACTCGTTGCCGTTTTCGTCAAACAGCTTGGTCGTCACCAGGACGGGATAGCCGGGCTTCGCCGTGCCGATCTGCTTCGTGCGATATTCATCGCGGCAGCCGCCTCTCTGCGCCGCCGCGGCGTAGGACGCCCCACCCTGCATCGCACAGTCGAGCGCGAACTGCGCGTCGATGTACCAGCCGTCCGTCTCCATCCGGCTGCGGCTGACCTGACAGGCATCGGGCGACGATTCGGTGTTGATAGAGGTCTTGATGCGCCGCGCCGTGTAGCCGAACATTTTCTTGCGCTCGCCCGTGTCGGTCATGGTGAAGGTTGAGGTCACGATGCCGCCGCGACGCGTGGCGGCATCCGAGGTCGTCTCGGCGGCGGGCGTCCGCCCGGCGGCCTTCGCGCCCGCCGCATCGTCCGTTTTCCCGTCGAACGGCGTCACAACGTAAGTCTTGGTCGGCACGCCGAGTTGGAGGTGTCTTCTCAGGTCGCACTGCATGATCGTCACGCTGGTTTCGTTCTGCTCGGTGCGCTGGCGTTTGCCTTTGATGTAGGTGGTCTGCTCGGAAACTTGTCCCCCCGAAGTGTTCTTGGTCTTGATCTTCACGTCGGCGCGCGCGACCGTGGCGGAACCTGCACCGAAGAATAAAATGAAGGCGAGGCAGGCGTATTGGAATAAATTTTTCATGATGACGCTTTCCTTATTGGGCTGCTTCGATATTGCCGGGCGGGCACGATGCGCTCGCCGCAGCGTCGCGCTTTTTCGTCCCTACCGTATTACGCGTAACGAAATCACAAAAAGGATCATCCAAGATTCGATTTTTCGCGTGTCGTCGGGGCGCGCGCGTTGATATGGTGCAGACAGTCGTTTATACTTTCATCCAGCGCGCCGGAAGATAGTTGCCAGTGTTGAGCCGAAATGTCGAAAATTCCCTTGTGACCACATCCTCCCCCCATGATGTAACCCGTTTGCTCATCCAATTGACGGATGGCAACCGGACTGTTTTGGACGACCTGCTGCCGCTCGTCTATGGCGAGTTGCGCAGCCTGGCGGCCAATTACCTGCGCCGCGAACGCTCCGCACACACGCTGCAACCGACGGCCTTAGTCCATGAAGCCTACCTCCGGCTCATCGATCAGAGCCAGGTGAGGTGGCAAAACCGGGCGCACTTTTTCGGCGTCGCCGCGCAGATGATGCGCCGCATCCTCGTGGATCATGCGCGCGGCCACAACGCCGAGAAACGAGGCGGCGAAGTTCACAAAATCTCACTCGACGAGAACGTGGACGTGACTGACGAACGCGCCACCGATCTCATCGCGCTCGACGATGCCCTGACCGCGCTCGCCGCCCTCGACGAGCAGAAAAGCCGCATCGTCGAACTTCGTTTCTTCGGCGGCCTGTCGGTCGAAGAGACGGCCGAAGTGCTCGGCGTCAGCGCGCCGACGGTCAAACGCCAGTGGCGCATGGCGAAGGCATGGCTTTACGGGCAAGTGCAAAAAACAGTGACGGGTGACGAGTGACAAGTTAAGAACAAAACTTGATCCCTAGCTCGTCACCTGTCACCTGTTACCTGTCACTATTTTTATGACCCCCGAACGTTGGAAGCAAGTAGAAGAACTGTTTCAGGCCGCGCTTGATGTGCCCCGCGAGGAACGCCCCAAATTCATCGCGGAGGCGGGCGCGGGCGACGATGCGCTTCGCCGGCAGGTGGAGGCTCTCGTCGCGCAATATGAAGAGGCCGGGGATTTCATCGAAGCCCCCGCCTTCGCCATCAACGGCTTCAACCCCGGCAGCGCGGTCTTTCGCACCACCCAACCCGGCGATTACGAGGACGACCCGATGGCGGGCGCGCGCGTCGGCTCGTACAAGATCGTGCGCGAGATCGGGCGCGGCGGCATGGGCGCGGTCTATCTGGCCGTGCGCGCCGACAGCGAATATCAAAAGCGCGTCGCCATCAAACTCGTCAAGCGCGGCATGGACACGGACTTCATCCTGCGCCGCTTCCGCAACGAGCGACAGATTCTCGCCTCGCTCGACCACACCAACATCGCGCGCCTCCTCGACGGCGGCACCACCGACACGGGCTTGCCCTACTTCGTCATGGAGTACATCGAGGGGCAGCCGCTCTATCGCTACTGCGACGGCGAGAAGCTGACTATCCCCGAACGTTTGCGCCTCTTCGTCCAAATCTGCAACGCCGTCGCCTACGCGCACCAGAACCTCGTCGTCCACCGCGACATCAAGCCGTCGAACATCCTCATCTGCGCCGACGGCACGCCGAAGCTCCTGGACTTCGGCATCGCCAAACTCTTAAACCCCGAACTCTCGCCCGACACCCTCACGCCGACGGCCACCGCCATGCGCCTGATGACGCCCGAATACGCCTCGCCCGAACAGGTGCGCGGCGAGGCGGCCACCCCTTCGAGCGACATCTACAGCATGGGCGTCCTGCTCTACGAACTCTTGACCGGCCATCGCCCCTACCACTTCTCGAATCGCTCGCCGCACGAGATCGCGCGCGTCATCTGCGAGGAAGAACCGGAGCACCCGTCGCGCGTCGTCACGCGTCCCGAAGACATGATCCCGCTCGACGGCGGAAGCGGCGAAACGACGCTTGAGTTTCTCTGCAAGATGCGCGGCACGAGCCTTGAGAACCTGCGCCGCGAACTCGCGGGCGACCTCGACAACATCACGCTGAAGGCTCTGCGCAAAGAGCCGGGGCGTCGGTACGCGTCGGTCGAACGCCTGCGCGACGACATCGCGCGCTACCTCGAAGGCCGCCCCGTCTCCGCGCCCTTCGTCTTCCCCGCGCTGGCGAAGACCTCGCGGCTCGTGACAGGCGACGCCGCCGTGACGGGCGAGAAGACGCTCGCCGTGCTGCCGTTCAAACTGCTCAACATCCAACGCACCGAGGAGACCGGCGAAAATTATCTCGGCATCGGGCTGGCCGACGCGCTCATCACGCGCCTCTCGAACGTGCGCCGCTTCAGCGTGCGCCCGACGAGTTCCGTCATCCGCTACGGCGGCGCGAACATCGGCGACCCGTTCGCCGCCGGGCACGAACTCGGCGTCAGCTACGTGGTGGACGGCCGCATCCAGCGCGCGGGCGAACGCATCCGCATCACCGTCCAGTTGCTCAACGTCTACGACGGCGCAACGATGTGGGCGGGTCAGTTCGACGAGAACTACACGGACGTGCTCAGTCTCGAAGACGCGATCTCGACGCAAGTGGCGGGCGCGCTCGTGCCGCAACTGACGGGCGACGAGCGCGAGCAGTTGGCGAAGCGCGGCACGGACAACGCCGAGGCCTACGAGGTCTACCTGCGCGGCCGCTACCACTGGAACACGTTCAACGAAGAGGGCTTCGCCAAAGCCATCACTTGCTACTACCGCGCCATCGCCCTCGACCCCGACTACGCCGCCGCCTACACCGGCATCGCCGACTACTACAACTGGATCGGCATCTACGGCGTGATGCCGCCCGCCGAATGCTCCGCCGCCGCTAAGGAAGCGGGCGCGCGCGCGCTCGAACTGGACGAGACCTTGCCCGACGCGCACACCGCCTACGGCTTCGCCGTCCACACCCACGATCTCGATTGGAGCGTGCCCGTCTCGCACTACCAACGCGCGCTCGACCTCAATCCACACCACGCCGCCGCGCACCTCTGGCACGGCACCCACCTCGTCATGGAGGGCAACTTCGACGCGGGGCTGCCGCTCGTGCGCCGCGCGCTCGAACTCGACCCGCTGACCCTCTTCAACCAGCACATGCTCGGCTTCTGCCTGTTCTATGCGCGCCGCTACGACGAGAGCCTCGCCGTCTATCGCGACCTGATCGAAGCGGCCTCAACGCACGGCCTCGGATTCTTCGGTTACAGTTGGGTGTTCGGGCAACTGGGGCGGCACGAGGAGGCGATTGACGCGGCGGCCAAGGCCATCGGATTTTCCGGCCCCAGCCCCTTCATCACGGCCACGCTCGGTTCGGCCTATGCCGCCGCCGGGCGCACACAGGAAGCGCGCCACGTCCTCGCCGAGTTGGAAGAGTTGGCCGCGAAGCGTTACATCTCGCCCTACTATCTCGCCATCGCTCATACCCAACTCGGCGACTACGAGCGCGCGTTCACCCTGCTCCAACAGAGTTTCGCCGACGGCGAGGCGTGGATCATGTGGGTCGGCGTCCAACCGCAGTTCGACCCCTTGCGCCGCGACCCGCGCTTCGCAGACCTCGTGCGCCGCACCAAGAATCCCGGCCTCCTGCGTCTCGGCCACAGCGCGCCGCGCCCCGCGTCGGGCGGCGCGCTCCCCGTCCAGACGAACAGCGCGGAGATGGCGCGCAACGCGCAGCTTCATCTGAGCGACAACGAAGAGGCGCGCCAGCTCTACGTCGCCGGGCATTACTTCTCCACGCGTCGCACGGCCGACGGTTTGCGCCAGGCCATCGGGCGATTCGAGCGCGCCGTCGAACTCGACCCCTCGTTCGCCATCGCCTATGCCGAACTTGCCGATTGCTACGCGCTGCTCAACTGGTACGTTGAGCCGCCGCCGCCCGACGCCTTCGAGCGGGCGCGGGCGGCGGCGGTCAAGGCGGTGGCGGCCGACCCGAATCTGGCCGAGGCGCGTGCCTCGCTCGGCTACATCAAGCTGCATTACGACCACGATTGGACGGGCGCGGAAGCCGAGTTTCGCCGCGCCATCGAACTCCGCCCCGGCAACGCTCTCGCGCACCGCTGGTATGCCTTCAACCTGTCGGCCGTCGGGCGGCACGAAGAGGCCATCGCGGAGATCAAACGCGCGCAGCAGATTTCGCCGGAATCGCCCGTCAGCGCGACGGCTCTCGCCAACGTCCTCTTTCTCGCGCGCCGCTTCGACGAGGCCGTCGCGCAGTGCGGGCGCGCGCTCGAACTCGACCCCGGCTCCGTCGCCGCGCACGTCATCCTGCGCTGGGCTTACGAGCACAAGGGACTCCGCGACGAGGCGCTCACGACCTACGAGCAGGAGAGCGTCTTCGCGGGCGACACGCCGACCACGCGCCTCAAAGAGGCGCACGTGCTCGCGGCCTGCGGGCGCAACGATGAGGCCGCCGCCCTGCTCCGCGAGTTGCTCGCGCGCCGCGACGAGCAGTGGGTCACGCCCTACGAGATCGCCGTCATCTACTCGCTCCTGAACGACCGCGACAACGCATTTCACTGGCTCGCCGAGGCCGAGCGCGAACACGCCGTCGGGTTCACCTTCGCGGCCGTCGATCCGCACCTCGACAATTTGCACGCCGACGCGCGCTTCGCCGAGATGCTCCGCCGCACGAAGAACCCGCTCGCCGCCCGCTACGAGAGCGAGGCCACCACCAGGATCGCGCGCGACCTCGACCCGCACCTCTCGTCTCTCCCCACGCTGGAATTGCCCGTCGGCGGCGCGAACGGCGGGCGCGGCGGCGCGGGCGAGCCGGCGGCGGCGGCGGCGGCCGCGCCTTCGCGCCCGCATCGCCCGTCGTTGCGCGTCGCCGCCGCCGTCGTGTTGCTCGTTGCGCTCGCGGCGGTCGGCGCGGCCGCGTTCTTCTACGCGAAGCAGGCGGAGAAGACGTGGGTCGTCGCCGCCGCCGTGAATCCCTTGCGCCTGACCAACGAGATAGCTCACGACTGGCATCCCGACTACTCGCCCGACGGCACGCGCATCGCCTTCGCCAGCAACCGCGACGGCGCGACCGAAATCTACGTCATGCAGGCCGACGGTTCGGGCGTGCGCCGCCTCACTTTCAACACGACCGAAGACGACTGCCCCGCCTGGTCGCACGACGGACAGAAGATCGCCTTCCAGAGCCGCCGCGACGGCCAGATGGAAGTCTATGTGATGGACGCCGACGGCTCGAACCAGCGCAACCTCACGAACAGCCCCGGCGAAGACACCCGCCCCGCCTGGTCACCTGACGACCGGCGCATCGCCTTTGGCACCAACACGCTCGACGCGCCCACGAACTATGACATCTTCACGATGCGCGCCGACGGCTCGGACAAAGTTAAACTGACCGACAACACCAGCTTCGACAACGATGCTACCTGGTCGCCCGACGGCCAGAAGATCGCTTTCACCAGCGACCGCGACGGCAAGTCTTACGAGATTTTTGTGATGAGCGCGGCCGACGGAGCGGACGCGCGCAACCTGACGAACCACCCCGGCGACGATGCGAAGCCTGCCTGGTCGCCCGACGGCAAACACATCACCTTCGGCGGCAATCGCCCGAACAAGACCGACTTCCCCGCCGTCTACGTCATGAACGTGAACGGCCAAGACCAGCGGCTCATCACCGCCGCGCGCACCTTCGACGACGAACCGGCATGGTCTGCCGACGGTCGCCGCATCGCCTTCCAGACGCAGCGCGACGGCAACTTTGAAATCTACCTCGCCGACGCCTTCCCCGAAGCTCCGGCCGCCGCCGCCGCGGGCGACAAGAAGATGCGCTCGCTCGCCGTGCTCCCCTTCTCGACCGTCGGCGCGCAGGGCGACGAGCAATATCTCGGCGTCGGCATCGCCGACGAGTTGACGAACAAGTTGGGGGAGTTGGACGAGATCACGTTGCGCACGTCGGGCGCGGTGCGTCGCTACCTGGGGTCGAACAAGACGGCCATTGACGCCGGGCGCGAACTGAAAGTCGACTACGTGCTCGGCGGCTGGGTCGAGCGCGTCGGCGACCGCGTGCAAACCGCGCTCGAACTCACGGAGGTCGCGGGCGGGCGCGTGCTCTGGGCTGAACGGTTCAACGAGCGCTTCACCGACATCTCCACTTTGCAAACGTCGATCTCGGAACGCGTCGTGCGCGCGCTCAGCCTGCAACTGACGG
>DASQNL010000432.1:0-5428 GCA_035644995.1 Pyrinomonadaceae bacterium
AGAAACTTCGCGCCGTGCGGGCGATTGGGTTCGGCGCGGATGCGCCCGCCGTGCTCGTTGATGATGCGCTGGACGATGGCGAGGCCGAGACCCGTGCCGCGCCCGCGCGTGGAGAAATAGGGTTGGAAGAGACGCGAGAAGTCGGAGCGTTCGATGCCGTGGCCGGTGTCGGCGATTTCGACGAGGAGCATGCCGCGCGAAGGGTCGTGGCCGGTGGCGACGGTGATGCGCCGCTCGGCCTCCGAGTCGGTCATCGCTTCGAGCGCGTTGTCGATCAAGTTGACGACGGCGCGGCGCATCTGCTCGGTATCGAGCATGCCGGGCGGGAGCGTGCGCGCGAGGTGAACGTTCAAGCGCACGTCTTCGAGACGGTCTTCGTAGAGCACGACGGCCTGCCGCACCACTTCGTTCAAATCCGCCGCTTCGAGCCGCGCATGCGGCAGCCGCGCGAAACGCGAGAACTCGTCGACCATCGCTTTCAGTCCCGCCACCTCGCGTGTGATCGTCGTCGTGCATTCCTCGACCACCTGCGCCACGCGCTTCTGCCCGGCGCGCTCCGGTTCAGCTCCGCCTTTAACCAACGGGTCGCCGTTTCCGCCAACCGCGTCGCCGTTCGACGCCGTCGTCTCGCCCGCGCCGAACACGCGACGGAAGTTGCGCGCGATGCGTTCGGCGGAGAGTTGGATGGGCGTCAAGGGGTTTTTAATCTCGTGCGCCATGCGGCGCGCGACTTCGCTCCAGGCGGCGGCGCGCTGCGCGGCCAGAAGCTCGGTCAAATCTTCGATGACGAGCACGATGCCGCGCGCGGAGCGCGCCGCGCCGTCCTCCGTGAAATTGCCGAGCGCGGTAGCCGTGAGCGCGACGGGCAGCACGCCGCCGTCCGTGGCCGCGCCGCGCGACAGTTCCATCTGCCAGGCGGCGCGTCCCGTCCGACGCGCGCGCGCCAGCACGCGTTCCAGCACGAGATGATCTTCCAAGCTCAACATTTCTTTGAGCGGCGCGCCGGGCGGGGGCGCGGCGGCGAGCCGGAGCATGAGCACGGCGGCGGCGTTGATGGTGGTGACGCGATTCTCCACGTCGAGCGAGATGACGCCGGTCGAGAGCGATTCGAGCACGGTTTCGATGTAGTTGCGCCGCTCGTCGAGCGCGAGATTCTTGTCGCGCAATTCGCCCGCGCCCGCTTCGATGCGGCGGCGGTTCTCTTCCAGTTGCGCGGTCATCTGATTGAAGGAGGCGGCGAGGATGGCGAGTTCGTCGTCGGCGATGGTGGCGACGCGGTGGGCGAGATTGCCGCGCGCCACCTCGTCGGCCGCTTCGGCGAGGGCGCGGATGGGCGCGCCGATGCCGCGCGCGAGATGAATCGCGCTCCACGTCGCCGCGAACAGCAGCATCAACGTCAGCAGGCCGAGGGTCGAGAGTCCGAGCAGGCGCACTTTGCGCTGGCGCAGTTTGAAGTTCTCGAACGTCTGGCTGCTCCTGACGAGTTCGGCGAGTTGCGGGTCGGCGCGCCGCTCGCGCGCGGCGAAGAAAAAGTTGTGGCCGGCGCCGGGCATTTCCGTCACGTCGAACACCTTCGCGCCGACCCTCAACTCGCCCTGAAATTCGCCCTGATATGTTGTTCCCGGCACGCTCTTGAGAATCGCGTCCACTTCCGCTTGTTGGAGGCCGCGCGTCGCCATTATGGACTGAGGGACTTTCCAGTTGCGGAGCATCAGGAGAGACAAGTTGCCGCGCTCGGCCATCTGGCCGAGCCACGTCTGGAGGTCAGTGGATACCGACGCTCCCATACTGTGCGAACTGTTCGCCAGCCGCGCAGCCGCCATGAAACTCTCCGTCTCGCGCCGCGCTTCGTTGGCCTGCACTTCGCGCGCCTGCCGCACGACCGCTTCCGGCAAACTACTGAACCACTTTTCGAGCGAGCGGTTGAAGAAGATGTAGGAGAAGACCGCCATCGCCGTGATCGGCAGCAGGCTCACGGTGATGAAATAGACGACGAGACGCGTCTTGATCTTCGAGCCGAGTTCGTGCGCGCGCCGCTCGCGCCTGAGTTTGACGAGGTTGCGCACGAAGATGAAGGTGAAGATGATGAAGGCGACGAAGTTGAGCGACGAGAGCGCGTAGAGCAGCAGCGTGTCGGCGGCCGTGTCGGGCGTGAAAACTTCCCACAGCCCGAAGACCTGCAACGCGATGAGCACGAACAACAGCGACAGCACGAGGCCGCCGAGCACCCACGGCGCGCTGCGTCGTTTGGGCTTCGGCTCGCTCGATGCTTCCGGCGTCTGTTCGGTCAGTTGGTCAGTCATCACGCTTCGCGGAGACAGAGTTTAGCACGCGAAAGCGCGCGCCGGGGCATTCTCCGTCTCACCTCCCGGCCGAACTTTCGGTTACAATCGGCGGCGACTTCCCTAATCCGCCAGGCCGCGAACGCTTTCACCCGATGAACCCACTCGACATTTTTCTCAACCGCCCGCACGGGCGACTGCGCAGCGGTTGGCGACTCTTACTCTTCTGCGCCGCCTATTACACCGCGCTCGCCGCTTTCTTCATCGCCGTCAGCGCGTTTTTCCTCCTGTTCAACTCGAACGCCGACGCGCGTCTCGCCGGGACGCCGGGCTACCTCGTGCAAGCCTTCGTACTTTTCTCCGCCGCGCTCGTCGTCGGCTGGGGCTGCGGTCGTCTGTTTGAAGACCTGCCCTTGCGCGCCCTCGGCTGGGCGCGGCATCGCGGCTGGCTGCGCGACTTGCTCCTCGGCTCGCTGCTCGGCCTGCTCTCGCTGATGCTGGCCGCGCTCATCGCCACGGCGTTTCGCGGCTTCCGCTTCAGCCTCGCGCCGTCGCTTGCAAGCGTCGCGTTCGTGAAGACGTTCTTCGGCTCGGCGGTCATCTTCGTCATCGCGGCGGCGGCCGAAGAGATGCTGTTTCGCGGCTATCCCTTGCAGACGATGATGCGCGCGCTGCCCTTCCTCGCCGCCGTCGTCCCTTCCTCGGTGCTTTTCGCCTACGTGCATCTCGACAACCCGAACGTCTCGTGGGGCTTCACCTTCGTCAACACCACACTGGCGGGCTTCTGGCTCGCGGTCGCTTACTGGCGCACGCGCAGCCTCTGGTTTCCGCTCGGTCTCCACTGGGCTTGGAATTGGGCGATGGGCGCGCTGCTCGGCCTGCCCGTCAGCGGCATCACGAGCCTCACCCGCGCGCCGCTCCTGCGCGCCGCCGACCACGGCCCCGCGTGGCTCACCGGCGGCGCATACGGCATCGAAGGCGGCGCAGCCTGCACCGTCGCCTTGCTCATCTCGATGATCTTTATCTGGAAAACGCGGCTGCTCCGAGCCGACGAAGAGTTGAAGAAATTTACCGATGGTGAGACGCCGAGAGAAGTGTTGAGTGATCAGCGATGAAGTAGATGAATGACTAAGTTGGATTGAACAAAACCTGATCAGCTATGAGCCCCGTGAGGGGTGATTGATAATAGCCCGACGATTTATCGCCGGGGTCAAACGCAACCTAAACTTCCAGAGTCCCGTAGGGACGGTTGAATGAATCATTCAACCGTCCCTACGGGACTCTTGTTTGCTTGCTGAACTGATCTCGGCACTGAAGTGCCGGGCTATTATCAACCGCCCCTGGCGGGGCTGAAATTCGTACTTCTCACCATAGGTCGCTCAAGCGCATCCGCTATCGTTCCGCAATCGGCACGTACTTCAAATCGCGGGGGCCGATGTATTCGGCGCGGGGGCGGATGAGCTTGTTGTTGGCGTATTGTTCGAGGACGTGCGCCGTCCAGCCGGAGATGCGCGAGACGGCAAAGATGGGCGTGTAGAGTTCGAGCGGGATGCCCATCATGTAATAGGTGGAGGCGGAGTAGAAATCCACGTTCGGGTACATGCCCTTCTCGCGGTGAATGTACTCCTCGATCTTACGCGAAATCTCGTACCACTTCGTCTCGCCCTTGGCCTCGCCGACCTCCTGCGAGAACCGGCGCAGGTGCGTGGCGCGCGGGTCTTCCGTTTTGTAGACGGCGTGGCCGATGCCCATGATCTTCTTCTTCTGCGCGAGCGCGTTGCGAACGAACTCCTCGGCGCGGTCGAGTTCGCCGATCTCCAGAAGCATCTTCATCACGTTCGTGTTCGCGCCGCCGTGCAAGGGGCCGGAGAGCGCGGCGATGGCCGCCGTGACCGCGCCGTAGACATCGGCGAGCGTGCCTGAGACGACGCGCGCCGTGAAGGTCGAAGCGTTCAGTTCGTGATCGGCGTGCAGGATCAAACACACGTCGAAGATGCGCGCCTCACGCTCCGTCGGCATCTCGCCCTTGAGCATGTAGAGGAAGTTGGTGGCGATGTCGAGTTCGGGTTTGGCCGGGATCGGGTCTTGACCGTTGCGAATGCGTTCGATTGTGGCGACGAGGACGGGAAACTGCGCCGTCAGGCGAGTGGCCGTGCGCAGCGCGCCCTCGCGCGAGATGTCGCAACACTCTTTATCGTAGAAGTCGAGCGCGGAGACGGCGGTGCGCAGCATATCCATCGGCTCGGCGGCGCGCGGAAAGGCGCGGATGAGTTCGACGACTTGCGGCGGCAACTCGTAGTGCGCGCCGATGTCGCGTTTGAAGGCGTCGAGTTCCGCGCTCTGCGGCAGCCGACCGTGCCAGAGCAGATAGACGGTCTCTTCAAAAGTTGAATGCGCGGCCAGATCGTGGATGTCGTAGCCCTGATAAATGAGTATGCCCTGCTCGCCGTTCACGTCGCCGATAGACGAACTCGCAGCCACAACGCCGCGCAAGCCCGCTCCGCCCGCGGCAGCGGCAGGCGCGCTCGCTTCCTTCGCAGCGGCAGGCGCGCTCGCTTCCTTCGGTGTGTCCGTTGCAGGCGCGGTTGCAGCTTCCTTCGCGTTTTCCATGATGGGTATCCTTGAAATTGTTAAGTTGAGTCGAAGATAACAAATGGGGTGACAAGTGACAAGCGACGGGTGACGCGAGCAAAGGCGTGAAGCGTGAATCGTAAATCGGGTGGAGAAACCGCGCGCCGACTCCGTTCCCGGCGGCGGCGGAATCGCCGGTTCACTCACGGTGCGAGCCGCGTGACGCGCACCCGTTGGCCGCGTTCGGCGCGGAGCAGTTCGGCGGCGGAGGCGCGGTCGGCGGCGATCTCAAGAAAGCCCGCGCTGCCCCAGATGGCAAACAATTCGCCCCCCGCCCCGCCCTCCGCTTCCGCGTAGAACCGGCGAAACGAACTGATCTCGCGCCCGCCGATCTCAAGTTTCGCGCCGGGGGCGAATTCTTCCCCGGCCAGTTCCCGTTCCGTGAGGTTTGTGACGAGATTGCCGAAGCGATCAATGTGGATGATCCGGGCTGACCAAGCCGCACTGGCCTCGCGCACGGGCGCGAGCGGCGCGAGCCGCACATAGTCTGCGAGCAATTCGCCGAACGATTCGGG
>DASQNL010000433.1:0-3219 GCA_035644995.1 Pyrinomonadaceae bacterium
AAGATGCTGTTCATCCAAAGCAACAGTCTGGCGCACCCACTCGACGAGGGGGAACGCCTGCGCCTGCTCGACGCGCTGGAGGCGAGAGAACTCGCCCCGCTCATTCGCACCTCGCGGCGTCGCTGTTTCGAGTTGCTGGCGGCGGGCGCGGGAGATGCGGCGGCGGTCAAAGCGGCGGTTGCCGGGTTCGAGCGCGAAGCGGCGGCGCGGCGCGGGGGATGGGGCGAGACGACGACGAGCAACGTGTCGGCTTACACGCCCGGCGAGATTTTCTGCGCGGGCGATTGCGTGCTGTTCATCGTCTTCGGCGCGGGCGCGGACGAAGGTTTGACGACGGGCATCGTCTACAGCGTCGAGACGAAAGAGCCGCTGACGAAACTCGACCGCTTCTGCCGCGACGTGCGCGAGGCTTTGATTAAGACGGGGCGGGCGGGAGCGGACGGCGGCGACGAGTTGTTTGAAGTGCCGTGCTGGAAGACGCGCGCCACGCGTGCGCCGCAAGGGCTGGCGCGGTTCATGGCGATTCAGCCGACGGATTTCGCCGTCGCCGCGAAGTTGAAGGGCGGCGCGCGACAGTTCGTGCGCGCCTCCGAGTTGATGGAGGAACAGACGGTGCGCCAGTTTTTGCGGCGCGTGCAGGAGATGCGCCGCGAGGGCTATACGCCGCGCCGCCTGTTCGCCGAAGCGGCCACGCTCAGGGGCGGCGTCTCGGTCGAGCGGATGCTGGAGGCCGGATTGCTCGAACGCGAGGTGCGCGTCAGTTGCCGCAAGTCGGGGCACGCCCTGTTCGACCTGCCTTCGCCCGATTCGCTCGCGGCCATCACGATCAGCAAAGCGAAATGCAGCCTGTGCGCCGCGCCCGTCGCGGACGAGGTGGTGGAAGAGACGATCAACCCGACGTGGCTCGCCGTGTCGCTGCTCGAAGACGGCGGCTGGTTGAACAATCGCGTCCACAAGATCATCCGCTCGCTCGGCGTGCCGGAGAGCGAGATCGCCACCGGCCCGGCCTCCACGCACGGCGAGTCGTATCTCGCGGCCGACGTGTGCGGCAACTCCTATCTCTTCGTCACGAAGGACGGAGATTTGACGCCCGCCTGCGCGCGTCGCGTCGTCGCAACCGTGGCCGAGACGGAGGCGACGCACCTCGTCGTCGTCACTACGGGCGCGGTCGAAGACGAAGGACGCCTGCGCCTCTACGAGTTCGCATGGCGGCGCGCTCGCGGCGGCCAGGATTTAGACACGACGCTCATCGAAGGTCTGGACGGCGCGCACCGCGAGATCGAACGCTCCTTCGAGCGCGCCCTTCATCGCCAACTCTCCCGGCACCTCTTCGCGCTCGACGCCGCGCTCGGTTTCAGCGCGAGCGATTTCGTGCTCGACTGGTTCAAGTTGACGAACGCCGACGGCGCAGGCCGCCGCCCCTCGAACGTCCTCATCCCACTCTTCCCCGACATAGATCAACGGGTCGCGTCCTGACTGCCGACCGCGCCTCATCGCGCGCCGCCGCTGGATTCAAAATAAGATTCGACATCGCGGGCAGGAGAACGCGAAGCAAAGCCTCAACGATCTCAAATTTGAAATCTCAAATTTGAAAATTCCAAACTTTAGAATCTCAAATTCGAGCTTTCAAATTCGAGCTTTCAAATTCGAGCTTTCAAATTCTTGATTCCCGCGCCGGTTCCGGCTCTCATGCGTGTGTGGCAGCGAAGGTTTTTATTTCTTTCCGGTCATGAGCCGGAATGACCGTCGCCGACGTTAGCGTGCGCGCTTCGTGCGTGCGCGCGGGCGGGCAGTGGTGGGCGGCGGCGTCTCGCGTTCGAGTTTCCAGCGGAAGCCGGTTTTCGTCGGCGCGGAGAACAATTCCTTGTAATGCTCGTCGAAATACCGCCCCAAGTGCGGGCGGTTGCCGTCAACGTCGGTGAAGCCGTATTCGTCGGAGAGCGTCCAAGAGCCGTAGACGCCGCCGGACTTCTCCAAGACGCGCGGGTCGGCGGCGAGCGCGGCCACCGCGCGCCCGACGAAGCAGGGCGTCTCGGAGGCGATGAAGCCCATGCTTTTCGCCGCCGGGTTCGTCTCGGCCACCTCGCGCCAGTTCTCCTCGGTCGCGCCGAAGTGATCCAACGCCCATTCCGTGCGCATGAAGCCGGGCGTGAGGGCGAGCGCGGCGATCTTCTTCGGCGCGAGTTCCTCGGCCATCGCGTAGGCGAGACGGATCGTCGACACCTTGACGAGGTCGTAGAAGAAACTCCCGCGATAGCCGACGCCGTCGCCGTCCGTGAGGCAGACGATGAGGCCGCGCTTCGGCTTGCGCTCGCACAACAGCGCGGCGGCCTGGCGGCTCGTGATGATGTGCGAGAAGAGTTCCGTGCCGAGCCAGCGTAAGCCCTGTTCGAGCGACTGTTCCCAGAAAGGTTTCCACTCGGCCTGCGTGTCGCCGCCGAGCACGTTGACGAGGATGTCGAGCCGCCCCTGTTCGGCTTCAACTCTTTCAAACAGGGCGGCGACCTGCGCCTCGTCCGTGTGATCGACGCGCACGTGGATGCCCCGGCCGCCGTGCGCCGCGACCATCTCCGCAGTCTCCTCGATGGTCTCCCTGCGCCCCGCGTGAACGCCGGACGCGGGCGGCGCGCCCGCGACGCTGCGACCCGTGCAATAGACGAGCGCGCCCGCCTCGCCCAACATCGTAGCGATGCCGCGCCCCGCGCCGCGCGTCGCCCCGGCGACGAGCGCGATCCTACCCGCCAGAGGTTTTTTCATCGTCTTGTGAGCTTTCATCGTTCCCGCTCCCTTCGTTCTCCGTCTGCTCCGAATGCAGTTTGTCGGCTCCGCCTCGAACGCGTTCCCGCCCCGCGCCCGATAAATCCATGATAGGCGAAAATTGATGACATCCTCCGTCATATTCGTGAGATAAAATCGCGGGCGGTTGCCGAATCGCGGGGAAACTTTTCGAGTTGGCGAAGTAGAAGGTGAGGGGACGAGATGCGCGCGGACAGGCTGTTTTCCATCGTGCTGCTGTTGCAATCGCACCGGCAGTTGACCGCTAGAGAGTTGGCCGGGCGGCTGGAGGTTTCCGCGCGGACGATTCACCGCGACATGGAGGCTCTGAGCGGCGCGGGCGTCCCCGTAGTGGCCGAACGCGGCACGGGCGGCGGGTGGTCTCTGTTGGGCGAGTACCGGACGAACATGACGGGGCTCAACGAGGCCGAGGTGCAGTCGCTC
>DASQNL010000434.1:0-2331 GCA_035644995.1 Pyrinomonadaceae bacterium
CAAGGATGCGAAACCGCTCGCGCATAACGTCTACAAAGTCGAGTTGGGGAAGCGCGCAATCGTGCGCGCCCTGATGCGCGCGGCCAAGTTGGCCTGAACGGGGAGGGGGGATTATGCCTAGATACATCGGAAAAGAGATGAGCCGCGTGGACGGCGTGGCGAAGGTAACGGGCAGGGCGAAGTATACGGCGGAGTTCCAGGTGCCGAACCTCGCCTACGGGTTCATCGTGCTGGGCACGGTGGCGAAGGGCGTGATCAGAGCCATCGACACGCGGGAGGCGGAACGCGCGGCCGGCGTCGTGCGTGTCTTCACGCACCTGAACGCGCCGAAGCTGGGGCCGAAGGCTTCCACGGAATACGCGCCGCCGCGCAACACGAGAGAGCAGGACAAATCCTTCCGCGCGCTCCAATCGGACAGAATCTACTTCAACGCGCAGCCCGTCGCGCTCGTCGTCGCCGAAACCTACGAGCAGGCGCGCTACGCGGCGCGTCTCGTCAAGGTCACATACGACGCGGAGCGGCACGCGACCGACACGGAGGTCTTGCGAGGAAGCGCGCGCGCGCCCACCCAGGGGCAGCCCTCGAAGCCGCGCGGCAATCCTGAGGAGGCGATGCGGAACGCGCCGGTGAAGGTAGAGGCCGAGTATCGCATCCCCATCGAGCATCACAACCCGATGGAGCCGCACGCGGCCATCGCCGCCTGGCAGGGCGACAAGCTCACCATCTTCGATAAGACGCAGGACGTTTACGGCGTGCGCGGCCACCTCGCCGCGAGCTTCAACG
Organism: Pyrinomonadaceae bacterium; assembly: GCA_035644995.1. Taxonomy (GTDB): domain Bacteria; phylum Acidobacteriota; class Blastocatellia; order Pyrinomonadales; family Pyrinomonadaceae; genus JAIVJZ01. The sequence goes on from DASQNL010000434.1 coordinate 784, forward strand.
TGCCGGAGGCGAACGTGCAGGTCATCTCGCCCTACGTCGGCGGAGCCTTCGGGGCGTCGCTCCGGCCGAACTACTACCCCGCGCTAACGGCGTTGGCGGCGCGCGAACTCAAGCGTCCCGTCAAGGTCGTCTACACGCGAACGCAGATGTTCACGGGTCACGGCTACCGCCCCTACACGATCCAGAAGATCGCGCTCGGAGCGGATCGTTCGGGGAAACTCGCTTCGATGATCCACCACGCCGTGCACAACAGTTCGACCATCGAGGACTTCAACGACAACACGACCGGCTTCACGCGTCAGGTCTACGCCTGCCCGAACCTCTCCGCGTCCACGATGATCACGGCCACAGACCTCCCGACGCCGACGTGGATGCGCGCGCCCGGCGCGGTCAGCGGCATGTTCGCGCTCGAATGCGCGATGGACGAGTTGGCCTACGCGCTGAAAGTAGACCCGCTCGAACTCCGGCTCATCAACTACGCCGAGGTAGACCCCGAAAGCGGCCGTCCGTTTTCGAGCAAGGCTCTGCGCGAATGCTACCGGCTAGGGGCTGAGAAGTTCGGCTGGAAGAAGCGCAAGATGGAGCCGCGCTCGATGCGCGACGGGCGGCTCCTCGTCGGTTGGGGGACGGCCACCGGCGTCTGGGGCGCGTTCCAGAGACCCGCCAGCGCCAAGATCACGTTTCGCCTCGACGGCACGGCGCACGTCACCAGCGCGACGAGCGACATCGGCCCCGGCACTTACACGGTGATGACCATGATCGCCGCCGAGTACCTGGGAACCACGCCGGAGCAGGTGAAGTTCGAACTCGGCGACACGAAGTTCCCGCGCGCGCCCTCGCAGGGCGGCTCTCAGACGACATCGAGCGTCGGTTCGGCCGTGCACGGTGCGGCTCTGGCCGTCGCCGCCAAGCTGCTCGCGCTCGCGAACCAGGCGGCGGACTCGCCGCTGAAGGGAACGACCGTCTCCGATGTCGAGATGCTCGACGGCCGTCTGCGACTCAAGCGCGACCCCGCGCGTTTCGTCGGCGTCGCCGAAGTCATGCGCCGCAACAACCTCGCCGAAGTTACGGAGACCTACGAGTCGCGCCCCTCGCCGGAGCGGCAGAAGTACGCGACGATGGCGCACGGCGCGCAGTTCATCGAGGTCAAAGTTGACACCGACCTCGGACAAGTGCGCGTGACCCGCGCCATCGAGGTATCGGCCTGCGGCAAGATCATCAATCCGAAGGCATCGCACAGTCAGGAGATCGGCGGCGTGGTCTGGGGCATCGGCATGGCGCTGCAGGAGGCGACCGAGATCGACCACCGCTACGGCCGGATCATGAATCCGAACCTCCAGCACTACCATGTGCCGGTGAACGCAGATATCCACGGGATCGAGACCTCGTTCGTCGAGGAGGACGACAAGATCGTGAACCCACTCGGCGTCAAAGGGATGGGCGAGCTCGGCATGGTCGGCATCCCCGCGGCGATCGCGAACGCGGTTTTCCACGCGACCGGCAAACGCGTGCGCGAGCTTCCGATCACGCCCGATAAGTTGCTGTAAG
>DASQNL010000435.1:0-2703 GCA_035644995.1 Pyrinomonadaceae bacterium
GAGTTTAATTTTAAACGGTGGATTCAATCAAGTCTTCAGCCGCCGTTTAAGATGCGCGCGAAGGCCGCCCGGTTGTCGTATTGCGTGCTGCTCGTATCGGATCGAGGCCGGGAATTCAAGCGTAAGGAATGGGGTCTTCCACGCCCGCCTCGCGGAAGGCGCGCAGGCGCAGAGCGCACGAATCGCAACGCCCGCAGGCTCTCTCTTCCGCTTGATAGCACGACCAAGTGAGCGCGAGCGGCGCGCCGAGTTCGAGGCCGCGCCGGATGATCTCGGCCTTCGACAGGTGGATGACGGGTGTCTTGATTTCCACGCGCGTGTCGGGGCGCGTCCCGTTATCGATGGCGCGTTGAAAGGCCGCGTAAAACTCCGGCCGGCAATCGGGGTAGCCGGATGAATCTTCCTCGACCGCGCCGATGTAGATGGCGCGCGCGCGCTCGACTTCCGCCCAACTCGTGGCGATGGCGAGCAGGTGCGCGTTGCGAAAAGGCACGTAGCTGGTCGGTATCGAGCGCGCGTTCAGGTCGGCGGACGAGACCGGAATTTGCGCGTCCGTCAGAGACGAGCCGCCGATGCGCGCCAAGTAATCAATCGAGGCGACGAGCCGTCGCGTGACGCCGTAGTGATCCGCGAGTTCGTGATAGGCGCGACGCTCGCGCGCCTCCGTCCGCTGCCCGTAGGAGACGTGCAGAAAGGCCAACTCCTCATACTCCGCCGCCGCGATGGCCGCCGTCACGCACGAATCCATCCCGCCCGACACCAGACACACGGCCAGATTAAGGGATGAGGGATGAGGGATGAGGGATGAGGGAGAAGCGCCGGGCGCAAAACTCGACCCTTCGCCCCCGGCCTCTTCCGCCATTTCATCATCCAACCCGGCCAATGCTTTTTCGTCGTATCCACCCATAATGTTAGGGCGGAGGGCGGAGGGATGAGGGATGAACAAGACAGTGTTTACTCTCTTGAACGGTTCCTTTCATCCCTCATCCCTCCGCCCTCATCCCTTCCTTTAGACTCCGTGAACGTCCGCGCCCCAGATCATTTTGTGTAGTTGCATTTGCATGCGAACTTTACGAAGGCCGCTCGCCGCGACCCACCCGGCCAATGCTTGCAGGTCGGTTTGACCCCAGACGGGCGAGACAAGGATGGCGTGCGCGCGGTCTTCCAGATCGTAGCGCGCGATCACGTCGCGGGCGTAGTCCCAGTCGGCGCGATCCACGACGACGAATTTCACCTCGTCGCGGTCTGGGCGCAAGGCTGCGAGGTTCGGCCAGTGGTTGCGCTCGGCTTCGCCCGAAGCCGGGCATTTCACGTCGAGAATGAGTTTGGCGCGCGGGTCGACGGCTTCGGTCGAGACGTAGCCGCCCGTTTCGACGAGCACCTCGAAATTCTCGTCGCAGAGGGACGTGATGAGGGTGAAGGCCTCGCGCTGGGCGAGCGGCTCGCCGCCCGTCACTTCGACGAGTTGGCAATTCATCGCGCGCACCTCGGCGAGCACGTCCGCGAGCGACCTGCGCTCGCCGCCCGTAAACGTGTATTCGCTGTCGCACCACGCGCAGCGCATCGGGCAGCCCGTCAGACGCACGAACGCGCACGGCCGCCCGGCGTGCGTTGACTCGCCTTGAATGGAGCGAAAGATTTCCGTGATGCGAAGCATGGAGGTCGAAAAGCCGTCCGTTGTCCGTGGTCAGTTGTCCGTGGTCAGTCGTTCGTTGCCGTCGTCCGTTGTGCGTTGACGGTTGCCCGTGATCAGTTGTTCAAGGCAATTTATAGCAGCTTGTGCGGCGGGCACAAACAACGGGCAACTGACCACGGACAACTGACCGCGTTCAATCGACAAAGAACAACGGACGCCGGTTTCCTTGTGTTAGCATACGCGCGCGGTAGGCTGAGCATCAAACCCAAGCGATGAGCCGGAAGGCGACGGCAACGGCAACCACGGAGCAACTTTTGCGCGAGGGCACGACGCGCCTGTTGGGGCGTGCGGCGGAGGCGCGTGCGCTCGACGTGGCCGCGCTCCTGCCGCGCGTGGAGGGCGTGCTGGAGAAGTATTTGTTGCGCCACCGGCCGGAAGCGTCGGCCGGAGAAATCGCCGCTTTTCTCGACGCCTTGCGCGCCGACGAACTGTGTCTCGTCGTGGCGTGTGAGCGCGGCGATAATGCGGCGTGGTCTGATTTGATGGAGCAGTTTCGCGCGACCGTGTTGTCGGCGGCGCGCACTGCTTCGGCGAACGAGGGCGCGGCGGAGGAGTTGGCGCAGTCCGTGTGGGCTGACCTGTACGGCCTGCGCGCGCGGGGCGACGGCCAGGCGGCGGGCAAGCTGGCTTATTATTCCGGCTGCGGTTCGCTCGGCGGCTGGCTGCGCGCCGTCGTCGGTCAACTCGCCGTTGACCGGCATCGCAAGTCGGCGCGGCTCGTGCAGACCGAAGAGGCGACGGACTTCGACCGCCTCGCGCAAGAGCAACACGAAGAGACGGACAACTTCACCGTCGCCGCCGCGCCCGACCCCGAACGCGCGCTCGCCGGGCGCGAGACGGCCGCCGCGCTCGAACGCGCGCTCGCCGCCGCGCTCGCCGCACTCGACGCCGAAGATCGTCTCCTGATCAAACTCTACTATTTCGACGACCTCAGATTGCGCGAAGCGGGCGCGGTGCTCGGCGTCCACGAGGCGACGGCGAGCCGGCGTCTGACGCGGCTGCACGGG
>DASQNL010000436.1:0-4727 GCA_035644995.1 Pyrinomonadaceae bacterium
GCGGGCACGAGGTCTGCGACGAGCGCCTTCTCCGCGCCTTCGGCGAGTCCGAAGTAGATGCCGTAGATGAGAAAGAGCGTCCACGCGCCCGCCGCCGTCGAGACGAAAGCGAAGCCGAGATAGACGGCGGCGTAAAAGAGCCAGCCCGTCACGATCAGGGTCTTGCGCCCCAGCCGATCCGAGAGGTCGCCGCCGACGAGCGAACTGAGCACTTTGATCCCGTGCAGCGCAGCCCAGAGCAGCGGGAGGTTCGACGAGGCGATGCCCACCTCGCGCGCGCGCAGCAGCAGAAACGTGTCGGAGGAATTCGACAAAGTGAAGAGGGCGATGATGAGAAGGAAGCGTTTGAAGTTTCCGTCGAAACCGCGCAGCGAAAAACGCGGCGGGCGCGGGATGGCCGTCACCGCCGGAGCGGCGGCAACGGGCGCGGCAGCGGCGTCGCTTCCGGCGCGGAGAGCATCGGCGCGCTCGCTTTCGGCCTTTCTGGCGGCGCGTCCGTCGTCGCGGTCTTGGCGCGACTCGCGAATCGCAAAGGCGGCGACGAGCACGGCGGCGAGCGCGGGCACGGACGCGGCGAGAAAAATCAGCCGGTACTCGCCGGGCATGATGGCATCGCTGTCGGCCGCGATGAAGGCGACGAGCGCGAAGCCGAGGAGCGGGCCGATGACCGCCCCGAAGTGATCCATCGCGCGGTGGAAGCCGAAGGCGAGGCCGCGTTCGTGGGGGGCGGCCGAGTCGGCGATCATGGCGTCGCGCGGCGCGCTGCGGATGCCCTTGCCCACGCGGTCGGCGAAGCGCACGGCGAAGACCTGCGGCCAACTCGTGGCGAAGCCCAGCAGCGGGCGCGCCAGCCCCGCCAGCGCGTAGCCGAAGACGACCGGGGCTTTGCGCCGCCCGCTGCGGTCGCTGAAGTAACCGGCGAAAAGTTTGAGGAAACTTGAGACGGATTCCGCGCCGCCTTCGATCAGCCCGATGACGGCGGGCGACGCGCCGAGCGTGACCGAGAGGAAGACCGGCAGGAGGGGGTAGATGATTTCGCTCGAAGCGTCGTTCAGAAAGCTGACGAGACTGATGACGAGGACGTTTCGCGGGAGCCGCCGGTAGCGGCGAAAGAGGCCGGGCGCACGCTCGTCGAGCGCGCCCCGGCTGAGCGAGGCGTCGAACTCGTCGGCGGGGTCGGTGTCGGTCTCGGCCATGGCTGCGACGGCGGCGGCGGCGAACGCGCCGGGCGGACGAATCAGCGATTTGTGTTGCGGCGCGTGTTCGCGGGCGGGCGGTTCGCGTTCGGCGTCGAACTCATGCCGCCGGAGTAGTTCCACCACACGAGCGCGGCGACGACGAGCAAGGCGACGAGGCCGACGAGCGCGAGTTTGACGAACATCTTCACCGTCCGCCACACCAGAAACAGCACGACGAGCGCGACGAGGATGGCGATGCCGATGATTCCGATGGTCATAAAAACGTCCGTGGTCAGTGGTCAGTGGTCAGTGGTCAGTAGTCCGTTGTCAGTGGTCAGTTGTTTGTGTTTCGTCTGCCGACAACTAAAGATAAAATTTTCAGCTTAAGAAGAGACAAAACAACTGACCACTGACCACTGACCACTGACAGTTTTACTGCTTCTTGTAACTCGCGCGCACCACCGTCTTGATGTTGCCGCGGATGTTGAAGTCGCCTTCGAGTTCGACGCTGAGCGGAGCGCAGGCGCGCACGAAGTCTTCGAGAATGACGTTGATGACGTGCTCGTGAAAAATCTTCACTTCGCGAAACGAGTTGATGTAGAGCTTAAGGCTTTTCAGTTCGACGCAACGCTCGTCGGGCACGTAGGCGAGCCGGATGTTGGCGAAGTCCGGGAAGTCGGAGAACGGGCAGATGGCCGTGAACTCCGGCATCTCGAAGCTGACGGTGATCTCGCGCCCGGCGAACTCGTAAGGGAAGGTGTCGAGCGGGTAGAGGTTCATCTCCGCGCGCGGCGTCGGGCGAATTTCCAAGCCCTGTTGGTTGACGGGTGGCACGGCGGTTTCGATGGCTGACATGACTTTCACACTCCTTGAAATTAACGACGCAAGATGTTACCTGAGCCGCGCGCGAAAGCAAAAGGCGGAAGCCGGAGCGCATCGCCGCCCCCGCTTCCGCCTCGCGCCTCGCGCGCCTTGAGGGCTTTCGCCCGCGCCTAATTGCTGTGATTCATGCCCTTCATGCCGGACATCCCCCCGTGCAGGTCGCGCGCCATCTGCAAGTGCAGCTGCACGACGGGGAGCGTCTTCGCCGCGAACGCTTTCAAATCCGCGTCGCGGCCGCGCATGCTCTCGTCGCGGAAAAGTTTCTCCATCTTCTGGTGGTCTTTGTGTCCGGCCATCATGATGTACTGGCGGTCGAACTCCGCGCCGGAGAGCCGTCCCATCTTCGCCATCATCGCCCGGTGCTTGGCGTCGGGCGCGGTCGGCAGCCTGATGCCCTTCGTCGAGGCGATCTGCATCAACTCGGCGTTGGCTGCCGTGTGATCGTCGATCATCTTCTGCGCGTACTGCTTGACGGCATCGCTCGACGCCTTCGTCAAAGCCATCCGCGCCATCTCGACCTCGGCCATGCCGCCCATCGCCGCCGTCATCGCGAACTTCCTGTCCGCCGAACCGACCATCGCCATCTTGCCGCCGCCGGCATTCATGCCCGGCGAATCGGAGTTTGTGTTCTGCGCCGCCGCCGTCGCGGCCAAAAGCATCGTGCACATGATCGCCGCGCTCAGCGCGAAGCCGAGCCTGTTACTTTTTCCCATATCCGTTCTCCCTCTGATTGTTCGTTCTCCGTGAGTTGATTGAGTCGTTTGACTGAAAGCGCGGGGAATAGTTTCGGCCATGCCCCGCGCCGGATTGATAGACGCTTACGCGCCCGCGGTATTTGCGCCGCCGGTCGTGGCGGTCGCGCGTTCGAGATTGCGGATGCGGTCGTGCGCCTCCTGCACCTGCGCGTAGTGGCGTTCGACGATGGCGCGCACGTCCGCGGGCAGGTTCGCATCGGCGAGCGCGTCGCGGTAGTTCGAGACGGCGGAGTCTTCGCCGCGTTCGCATTCGGCGAGCACGGCCGTTTCGTCTTCGCCCGTCACGGCCGACTTGAGATTGATCCAGCCGCGATGCAGCGTGGCGGCCACACTGCCCGCCTGCTCCGGGTCGCCGCCGAGCCGGCGCACTTCCTCCTGCAACTCGCCGGCGAACTGCGCGCGCTGCTGCGAGTATTGGTAAAAGAGCGACTTGAACTCGCTTCTCTTGACGCCTTCGGCGGCGGTCTGGAAACCGTTCTGCCCGTCCTTGCAAGTCTCGATCAGGTTATTGAGTACGGAGATCGCTTGATCGTTATCAGCCATTGTTCATTTCTCCCTGTTTGAAATTCAGCGTCGCGGCGGCGGCCGCGGGGCGCGCGTTCGTCTCGCGCCCCGCCGTCGCCCTCGTTTCGCTAATAACCGGCGCGGTCGTCCGCCCACATCCGCGTGGGGTCGCGTTTCGCGCCGGAGTCGAAAAATTTAACTAGGAGGAGTCCGGCGATGAAGCCGCCGATGTGCGCGGCGTAGGCCACGCCGCCGCCCTCCTGCGAACCCTGTCCCAACATGCCGAGGCCGTTGATCAACTGGAAGACGAACCACAGGCCGATGGCGACGTAGGCCGGAACGGTGCGCACCAGAAAGCTGAAGATGATGACGTGGACGCCGCGCGTCGGGTGCAGCAACAGGTAGCCGCCGAGCACGCCGGAGATCGCGCCCGATGCGCCGAGGCTCGGAATGTACGGGTTCTGCCCGAAGGCCGTCGTCGAAAAGACGTGTGCGAGCGTGGCGATGAGGCCGCACAGCAGATAGAAGCTCAGGTACTTCGCCTTCCCCATCCGGTGTTCGAGGTTGTCGCCGAAAATCCAGAGAAAGAGCATGTTGCCGAAGAGGTGCGCCAGCCCCCCGTGCATGAACATCGAGGTCAGGAGCGTGAGATAGACGCTGCCCGGCGTCGGCTCAAGATTGATCCGCCCGACGCGCTCGCCCGTCGGAGTCGTCACGACGACCGGCCGGTCGATGTCCTGCCCCGACGTGATTTCGGCGGGCACGGTTGACCACGCGTAAGTGAAAGGCTCGTTCGAGCCGAATCCTTGAAAGAAGGCGAAAACGATGATGTTCGCCGCGATCAAGAGATAGTTGACGACGGGCGTGGAGTGCCGGTCGGAGTTGTCATCGCCAATGGGAAACATAATCGTTTAAACCTCGATCTGAGTTGTAACCCGCCGACGAGGAATTGCCGCCCCCGCCCCGGCCGACGCCCGCCCGCGCTCTCACCCGGCCTCTTGATTTTAACGAGCGCGCAGCTTCGCGCGATAATGTTGCAAAGCCTATTCGAGAAGTTAAGGAATATTCCCTTGCATCTCACGTTCCTGACGCGACGCGCGCCCCGCCGCCCGCCGCCCTTCTCCCGTTTCCCGGCCAAACACGGCGCAGCCCGCGCGCGGACGGCGAAGCCCGTCCCACTTAAATGTGGGGCGGGCTTCGCACGGCCAGCATCGTTCTCATACATGCGCGGCGCACGCTTTCACTTCGTCGCTTCCGTCGTTTAACTGCCCGGCAACTTCAATCAATCATGTCGCGGCTCGACGGCCCGCCCGCGACGACGCCGCGGCGTTCGAGTTCGGGGACGTGCGGCTGCAAAAGTTCGTAACCTTCCGAGCGCGCGACGAAGGTGGCGGCCGTGATGTCGCCC